>QYQB01000265.1 GCA_007280275.1 bacterium
AAAGCAGATGCAAAGAATTCTGCTTGGCAAAAGAGGATTCTAACAGCTGAGATCCGACTGCTGATCGCCGACCGCCAGCAGTCGCACTTCAATCAGCCAGTATGAAGTTCTCACCTCGTTCGATCGGATTACCACACTTGGGACAAGGCCCACCGCTCTTCCATCGCACCCATTTGTGTTTTCGAGATCGATCACACTGGATTGCAGCCTTCTTACCTTCGAAAGCCCCGCACATCACATCCATCAGGTTTTTGCAGTCGAGACAGAGAATGGTGGTTGTGTGACCTGCCATGATGGCATCGTCTCCACCGCTCAGGGACGCAAAGGAAGACGTTTGACGAGCTGAAGGAACGCTTTTATCCACTCTTCAGTCCTCTCGTGTAGACAAGCAGGGATCTCCCGCCTGTTGAAACTGTCGGTTAGCGCTTTGCGCACACCCGAAGCATTGAGAGTGTGGAGCACAGCCGATACGATCGCGAGGTTCTTCTTGAGGCTATTTTTCTCTGCGTACTTAAAGAACGAGCCCCCAAGTAGCGCGAACCAAAACTCCCTTTCAATGCCAAGGTGCAACAGTCGCTGCGCGAGAACAAACCTAGCAACCAGATTCTTCTCGAAGCCAGTCTCCCCGGAGAGGAATGTGAGGTCCTGTCGCTCGTTGTCCTCCTCCAACTGCCCGAGACTCCCTTGATCCAGCAGCGGTTCGAGAGCGGTTTTTAGTTTCTCGAACTCTGTTGGCTGTGGCTTCCACTCGGATGCTATTGTAAAATCGATGGTTTCGTTCTGCCGAGCGCTGAACCGCACCGGCGATTCGGCGACAATCGTATCGTGTGCATCGTATGCTCTCACGACCAGATCTACCACACCTCGCCCTTGTTTTTGACGGAGGTTTGTGGAGTATTCGATGCTGTAGCTCCCGCTATCGTCTGTCACCGCATCACCTTAGTGGCTGGTCGGAGCGCAAGTCCTTGTCGAAAGCAGCTATCCTGATCTGAGACACCGGAATACCGTTCGCATATTGGACGCGACCTCTGACTCGAAAAGTCCTGGATTCTCCTCGTTCGCGGGTAGTATAGATTTCCATCAACACTCCCCCTCAGATGTTTTCCTGACCACTAATCGTCAACAGTTCTGGCCTGATGTCTCGTCTCTCTTCTCACGTCTCACTCCACCGCTTCAACTGCGCCCCTCACCTCCACATTTCCATCCTCATCCCGCCCCCCTGAATTCTTCATATCGCCTTTCCAAGAGCAGCTTATCGGGCGAGAGCTTCGCAGGTGTAGGAAGCATAATCCGCCGATTGTTCGGCTCTCGCAGACCCCGTATGGGGCATATAAACCGATCTTCTTCATTCAAGCCCAATTTGACAACGAAGAGTTCTTGACAGCCAATTCGCGGTTTCGTATATTGATGACGGGGGATTTTGCAGTGAAAGCTGCACTTGCCTCCAAATCGCTTTTGGATCGGGGTGTCCCCGGTCGGCAATCAAGCCCGCTTCGGCGGGCTTGTTGCTTTTATGGGAACACCTTCAGTCCGAAGCGGCGCCCGCCCTTGGAATAGAACTTCGGCTCAAGTACATCGAACGATGGATTCGCGCGCGGGGGGTCCAACACATGACGAGCTGTCGGATAAGCAATGAGGTCGGCGAGTTGCAATCCGTTCACATCATCCGATTTTGAGATGAACTCGATATCGAGTTGATACGCGTGGATCCTCTCCGGCGTTACGTAGCCTGTGCCGCGCGAGCACAGCCGTTGGAAGTGTTCATGGAGCCTTGCGTCCTCTTTTCTGCCCCGCCGCTCTATCGTTATATGTAGTGATTTCTCTCCTCCGGGCTGATCATCCAAATAGAAAACCGATCTCTCAATGATGAAGGAGAGCGCAATCTCATAGACATCGCTGGCGAGCTTGCCGTATTGTTTGATATGGTTCTCTTTGTTGATGGCAGAAGCAATGATGGCGTAGTCTGACGACATAACGAGCTGGTTGACAGCCGCGTAGAATCTCTTCTTGATATCCTGGTCAAATAGGATTTGAAACTCCTTCTCGCATTTCCGTATGTCCCTCGAGTGCAGGATGGCTTTTCTGTCTCCCCAAAATCCTTGTTTCAGCGTTACCATTTCTGCATTCACCCGCTCATATGATTGATCTGAGATGATGATGCCACACAACACGAAAACAGGGAACTCTGGGTCTACATTTACAAGGCCGTGGTCTCCGCTCTCATCGAGGAATAAGTGATACTTGGCAGGCATAGTGTTGTCAAAATGTTGTCGATGACACTTAAGCGAAAGCTGGGGAGCATGAGCGGGCTAAAATCACGCGTGTTTCCTCAGTTGGTCGAGCAACTCCCACTTGCCATCCGGTGCTTGGCATCTCCAAAAGATCCATCCATCCTTCGGCCCCTTCGTCACGTGCGTCGCCGCTGGCGACGGTGAATTGAAGGTCAAACCGTCAATGATGATTCGCCCCTGGTCGTCGACCTGAGCGGTGTATTCCTTCCCTTTATATATTGCCTTGAGCTGGCTGTTGGCAGGGAGCAGACCGTGGAGTCCGGGGCTCTTTGGCCGTTTGGCCACCGAGACTTTCTTTCGTTTCGGTATCTCCTTTTTGATTTTCTTCGTACCGGCAAGGATGTTCGTGACTTTATCCGTGAGCAGTTGTTTCAACTGTGGGCCCAAGTTCATTGATCGGGCAAATTTCCCATGCTGGATATTGCCTTTGGGCTGGGAAATGTGCACTACAAGCGTTTCCAGTTCTTTCAAGTGTTCGTCGGTGTGTGTGAGATAAAGACTGAATCTATCCCATCGCTTTGCGTGCTGATCTTTCAGGTGCTGTTTGAGGCGGGTTTTCAAATCTCTGGCGAGGCCAACATAGTAGAGGCGATCTGATTTGTAGAGCGCATAGACCCCATGTCGTTTGCTGACCAGCTGTTTAATAACGTCTTGAAACTGTTCGAAGACGCGGGCGTTGATCCGTTCAAGGTGGGCTGAGACGAGTCCTTGCATGTTCGTTCCTTAGATTGACTTTCTTGTCGGAGACACCTCTTCCGACGCAATTCGCTGAGACTCCGCAACCTTTGCAGCGAGATCGGGCGGGAGGTCGACTTTAAGGATTTCGAACTCCAGCGGAAACCGCCCTTTCTTCTTCTCTTTCTCGATAAGGTCGACCATCGACTTTTCCGAGAAGACCAGGAGTCTGCGTTCCGGGACACGCTCAAGCATGTAGAACCAAAGAACATCAGATCGAATCTTGAGTAGTTTTACCGTTGCCTCTTTTCCGCCAGAGGTGGTACCGGGACTTGTTGATATGACAGCAACGATCATCCCGTCATCCGAAACCGCGTCGAACGAGAACTCTCCGCCTGTTTTCAGGACTAGACTTTTTTTGTGAATTGCTGGCCGAATTTCTCCTGAAGGGCGTGTCTTCGGATCCAAAACTCGGCTTCATTTTGCGCTTTGGTGTCAGCCATGTGGTGCTTGATCTCCCGTATTCGTTTCCTCCGAAAAATCTTCCGGCCAGAGCATTTCACGGCTGTCTGAGCCGAGCGGGTATCCGAAGCAGTACACGTTGTACAACCGAGTCGCCTTCGCATCAATTCGGCGTCGAAATCTCCGAAGCTGTTCCCTGTCCAATCCCGCGGGACGCATGTATCGAATGCGAAGAGGGATGTAATAGAGCATCATCTTGATAGCGTTGTACCCCGCCTCTCCAGGCGACATGCCCTCCCATCCCTTCGGTAACGGTTTGCAGCCGTAAATGGCTTCACCCACCTGGGACATGTACCAAAAGGTCATTTCATAAGCTGCCTGATTCAGAGCTTCCTGGGACCAGGCGAGCGCCACCTTCCATCGATTGCGCCCGAGTTTTTCTACGGCGTCTTGTGTCATCGGTTGGGAGGGCTCCGGGAAGCGCATGACGCGTTTATCGCCGTCTTGTTCCCAGCTCCAGCTCCGGTCAATCTTCCATTTGGACGGGATGACCATCACAAAGACTGGCTCGCCTGATTTCTTTTCAGTCCTTCGAGTGATCACGATGTCGGCAGGATCCCATTCGACTTCCGAGAGCGTCAACCCTCCCGACATTCGATTCACATGATGCTTCAATTGCGCTTCAATGCTTTTCATCGGGCGGTGCATGGATTTGACCTCAATGACGCCGCAGATTCCAAGAGCTTTCTTGCCGGAGCGCGTCCCGCGAGACATCGTGCAGGTCATCAACCCGTCGGCCCCCTTCGCATATCCCGACCATTGCACTCTTGAATCTCCCCCATTGAATCGCGCTCGTTTTTCTTGAATGATGTCGCCAAAGAAAAGTTCGATATTCGATGGCAGCTCACCGGCATCCACCAGGTCCCTGGCAAGACGTATCAGTGGTTTCATCGCCAGTAATTCGGCAAGCTCACCTTTGAATCTGTTGATCATATGTGAGTAAATGAACTCTACCGACTGGGCACACTCCAGGTCGGACAATACCGTTTCGCCATCACTGGTCGGGGCTTGGGGATCATCGGGATTGTGAGGGCCATATTCGATGAGCCTTCGAAATAGCTTACCAAGCTCGTGGTTCTCGATGTCGCGGATTGCAGCTTTTAGAGAGGTCTCAAAAATCGACCAGACATCACGCCCTCCGCCCATGTGGACGTTGGGTGACTCGATCGCTTCGGATATTGAGTGGTTTAATGAATTGGCTAGATGAGGATTGCCAACGATGCGCACGATTTTTTCGACTGTGCCTTCGAGCACTGGCTGGCTCATTGTACCAGGTCCCCTCTAAAGGCCCTTTGCACTTGTCCTGAGCGAGTCCCGTCTCTTTTTGACGGGACGAGTCGAAGGATCAAGCCATTAAACAAATTCTCCAGCTCCTTCTCCGATGCCATCAACACTTCGTCATTCATTATTCGGTGTTCTCCGCCAGAGGCGGATGCGCCTCCGGCGCAGATATTCGACATTCCACTGGCCCTAACGTTCCAAATTCATCGCACCAGTTTTCCTCTAAACGCTTTCTGCATCAGACTATTAAACAAGTTCTCCAGCTCTTTCTTCGACTCCTTCTGCTTCGCCCGCAACGACTCGACCTTTTCAAACAAAGCGGCATATTTCTCTTGCTCAGACATTGACGGCAACGGAAACCTCATTGCGGAAAGCTCAGTGGCATTGAATTTTGAATTGATTTGATGGCGAATCAGGTTCAGAAAGTACCCACTCCTCCTCAGGTAATTCAACATCACCCACAGATAGATTGAGTGAGCCATTGAGGTATCCGGCCTGAGGCGTAACAGGAAAGATGCACATACAAAATCACCATCAGCTTCGAAGAGCACTGTTTTGCCCACATGCCCAGCGCTTCCATTCCTCCAGTTTAGGAGGAGATCACCCTTCTGTAACTTAAACTTGTCGAACTCGTTGTCCGAAAGCTTGACATAGCACAAATCATCTAATGACAATCTGCCATCGAGAGGCACGTTCGCCATTCTAATCATTGGAAAACCATCTGAAGCTGTCAGGTTGCTATCGATAGCTATTGAGTATCCATATGCGACATCAACATAATCATCTACTCGTCGTTTCATCCATTGCTTCGGATTCGTCACCGGATCCCCAAACATCTCCAGAAACGCCGACTGAAGGAATTGCTCGGTGAGCTGGTTTGCCTGGCGGCGCTTTTCACGCGCGGCGTCGGCTTTCTCCAGTATGGCGGCGATTTGCTTTTGGATGGGAATTGGAGGGACCGCAATCTCAAACTCAGCAAGAGTAGTAGGGCTTAATCGCGGCAGGTTTGCACCGATCGAGCGTTCCGTTGCTAATTTGATCAGCTGAGGCTGCCTCAAGAAGTAATAGAGAAAATCTCGATCGACTGTCTCCTTTGGTAATATGGGAAGAATATCTGTGCTACAAATGCCGTCGCAAGCTGGACGAGCGATCTTCTTAAGATACGGACGGAGTTTCCCATAGAGAATGTGCTTGTTGGTAAACCGAAACTTCGTGCTGAGTAGCTCGCCCGAGGAGACCGTGCGTGTCGTATCAACTGAACCCGATTCGCTGATATTCTCCAGGCCAACAAATGTCGTTCCCTTGAGTATCTCACTTGGCTGAACTGCAGATTTATCTATCTCTGCAATATCAGAAAGTCTGTATGATTTCCAACCGGCCGAGTACATCATTGCATCAGACCTTGAATCTCTTCAACATCTCTCGCAATCTCCCTTTCCAACTCCGCCACCCTTTTCATGTTGCCCTCCGGCTGAAAAGCTTCTTCCTCGTCTCCTCAAGCTCTCGCACCAACCTCTTCTCATCCGGCAGCGCCAGCTTATACTCCGCTGCAAGTACTTTGTTTGGCAAGCCTTCGAGTGCGTACTTCGCAACCGCAGTGTCCTTCTCCGCGCACAGTATCAGTCCGACCGGAGGATTCTCACCATCATTGACCCAATGTTCCCGGGCGTAGTTGAGGTAGAGATGCATCTGTCCGGCGTCTGCGTGTGTGAACTTGCCGACCTTCAGATCGATAACGACGAGGCACTTCAGCTTGCGATGGAAAAAGAGCAAATCGACCCGGTACCATTCGCTTCCAATTCTGAGCCGCTTCTGTCTGCCGATGAATGCAAAGTCACCGCCGAGCTCCAGCAGGAACCGCTCCAGGTGAAGTATCAAAGCTTCTTCAAGCTCATTTTCTGAGTACTCGTCCTTGAGCCCGAGGAACTCCAGGACAAACGGATCTTTGATTTCTTCTTCAGGTGTGAGCTTGTCTCCAGGTTGCGGCCTTGAACCCTTCGTGAGCATTGCCGCCTTGTTCCTGGAGAGGGCCGTCCGCTCGTAGAACTGCGATGCAATCTGCCGATCCAACTGCCTCACGGACCAGCCGCCGCGGAGGGCTTCGGATTCGTAGAACGTACGTGCTTCAGGACTCTTGACAGAAAGTAAGCGAACGTAATGTGACCACGGGAGGGGAAACGCAACGCTGAGGTGTTGGAGGGTGAATTGTTCAGACGGTGTGTGAAGAATGTCAGATTCGGCAGACAGCGTCTGCGGAATTGCCAATGGGGCAGAAATGCCAGACCGTGTCTGGCTTATGTGACCCGGTTCAGATTTTTCAGACAGTGTCTGAAAAATCCGGTCTTCGGGCCAAAGCTGATAGAACTTTCTCATTTGACTAAGATTGACGGGCCCGAACCCACGCCCAAAACGCCTCGTCAGATCCAAAGAAAGCTGCGCAACAACGGCATCGCCATAGTCAGCTCTAATCTGTCCTTTCTGTTCAAACTCTATAATCCTTCGCCCTACCTCCCAGTAGGTAGCGGTTATGACGGCATTCACCGCACGCGCCGACGTCCGCCGGGCCTGCTCCAGCAACTCGCTGACTGAGGATAGGAGGCCATCGTACTGACGCCCGACAGGAACCCGCTCTGTTTTCTTCTTCGCCATAACTATCCGATCATTTCCTTGATGGCTTCAATATCGTTCTCTATCTCTTTCTCCAGTCGCATCACCTTCTGCATTATGACGCCGGGTTTCTCGTACTTGATTTCCGTGTGTTCGATTTCCTTGTAGCGCGAGATGGAAAGGTCGTACTTGTTGGTGCGGATTTCGTCGGCGGGGACGAGGAAGCATTTGCCTGCACGCCCCCGACCGTCATCCTGAGGGAGTCGTTCGACTCCATCTCGAGATTCTCGGAAGTCGCTCACGACGACCGAAGGATCTGATCTACCCTTGCTGTACTTGGTCTTTGGTTCGGCGGCAAGTCTGATTTTTTCAGATCCCTCGCTGCGCCCTTCGACAAGCTCAGGGCGGAGCTCAGGATGACGTAGGTTTTTGTTTTTCCATTGAGTAATAATGTCCGAGATATCGTTCTGCGC
>QYQB01000084.1 GCA_007280275.1 bacterium
ACAAACGCATTTACATGGTGCTCGAGGATCCCGTTAGGGCTACTTCCAAAACGACAAGAGTTAGCGAGTCCGTCAGGACAAAGTTCCGCTTTCTTGAATCCCGCCTATGAGCGGAATCCAGGAGCGGGACTAACTCTTTTGTCGTTTTGAAATCCCGCCGTTGTTTGGCGGGATCCGAATTTCCAGTTGATTGTTTCAAGCTTTCGATTGGCAATTTGTATGCGCAGCGTCCTTACCTCGCGTTCAGACTCGTGGCGCTTCCTTCCATAAAATAGCCCAGTGGTTGGCTGGGCTATGGTTGATGGGATCGACTACTGCCTGCTAGAATATTCTCGAAAAGAGCAAACGAGCTGAAGGGCTACTCCCGGACGCAACGGAACCCATTGCTGCTGTCGCGGCTGGCTGGGTTGTTGTCGAGGGTCAAGGCCGCTGATAGACCCGGACATAGTCAACCATCATCGTCTGGGGGAACGTCGTAAACTCGTCCGGGCTTCCAGGCCAATTCCCACCTACAGCAACGTTGAGCAAGAGGTGAAATCTCTTATCGAAGGGAGAGGATTTCACTGCAGTAAAGTATTGTGCCCCATCCACGGACCAACGAATCGAAGTTGAATCCCACTCGATGGTATAGACGTGGAAATCCACCGCAAACGATTCGCCGGAACGGATATATTTTCCTCCCATTTGTTGGTGTGCCGCGACAGACTGGCCAAAATGAATTGTGCCGTAAATAGTCCACGGATCCTGGCCAAGGCATTCCATGATGTCGATTTCCCCGCTCATCGGCCAGCCGCCGTACTCCCTGTCGGTCGGAAGCATCCAGATCGCTGGCCACATGCCACGACCGTACGGAACTTTTGCTCTGACTTCGACACGACCATACTTCCAGTCCCCTTTGTTCCGGGTCCGCATTCGGGCTGACGTGTATTGCTTTCCGAGGTAAGCTTCTTTCTGCGCTCGGATCGTCAGTTCCCCATCCTGTACGAACGAGTTTGAGGGATTCGCTGTATAGTACTGGAGTTCATTGTTACCGCCCCCTTGACCATTGACTTCATATTCCCACTTCGTGAGATCGACTGATGTACCGCTGAACTCGTCATTCCACACAAGTTTCCATCCTGGTAGTTGTGGTATCGAATCCGTCGGCGCGGCCGCGGCAATCTCTTCGCCGGCCTTTTTGGAGCCTCTGCCCGTATCGATCGTCGCTACCAGGACAACCAACGTGAGAACTAGCTTCACCATTACAGCACTCCTAAGTCTGACCGATGTATGGGGACGAACATCATGCATCTCTTTGGTCATTTCAAATATACCATTTGCTTCGTAGCAATGAAACCTCCGGCTTCACGCTTACTTGGAATAGGTGAGTCCGTAGCCGTACGGAAAAAGCGGATCGTACGTCGGGTCACCAACGTTGATGGGAATTTGTTCCATCGTTCGGGGCCATGAATGAGGGAGCTTACCAACCGGCTTAAAATTACCGAAGATCACGTCCGTAACCCCCTCCCCTTCGGTGCCAGGGAGCCACGCAGCGACGAAAGCATTGCTTGCTTTGAGCGCTTGATTGATGATCATCGGGCGACCTGAAAGAAGGATGACGGCGAACGGAATTCCGCTCGACTTCATGGTTTCGATGATAGCCTGGTCCTCTTTTGACAATGACAGGTCCATCGAATCGCCAAACATTTCCGCATACGGAGATTCCCCGACGACGAGGATTGCTGCTTCAGCACCAGCCGCGCCCGTGCCATCAATGGAGTATGTTACCTTCGTATCCTTTGAAACGGTTTGTTGTACGGCCTGAAGGATTGTCGTGGCACCGTCAAGCTTGAGCGTGCTGCTCCCCTGCCAGGAGATCGTCCATCCACCGCACTGCATTCCTATACTATCGGCTCCTCTGCCGGCCACATGGATCCGTTTCAGGTTTCGGGACAGCGGAAGGAAGCCCTTCTCATTTTTCAGCAAGACAAGAGACTGGCGTACTGCATCACGTGCAATTTCCCGATGCTCCTTGGAGCCAATCGCAGCGGTCAGTTTGTTGTCCCGAGATGGATTGGCAAAGAGGTTCATCTGGAACTTCACGAGAAGAATGCGCCGCACGGCGTCATCGATCCTGCTCATGGGGACCCTGTTCTCGTTTACAAGTTCCTTCAGCAGCTGCATGAATTCAAGATAGTTGTTCTTATCTCCTGGGGCGTTCGGGATCATTGCCATGTCAAGTCCCGCATTGATCGACAATGCGATCTGCTCCTTGTACGATCCCGGGAGCTGATCAATAGCGGCCCAATCTGAAACAACAAATCCCTTAAATCCAAGCTCCCCTTTGAGCACGTCTGTGAGTAGGTATTTGTTTCCGTGCATCTTTTGTCCATTCCAGCTGCTGAAGGAAGCCATGATGGACATCGCTCCGGCTTTGATGGCTTCGACGTATCCCGGGAGGTGGAGACGTCGAAGCGTAGCTTCGTCCATTTCTGAGTTCCCCTGGTCTTTGCCGTTGGTCGTACCACCATCCGCCAGATAATGCTTTACGCAGGCAAGGACAGAACCTGGATTCGACAGTCGCTCACTTTGAAACCCTTTGACAAGAGCAGCTCCAAGTTCTTTGACAAGACCGGGGTCCTCGCCAAAGCTCTCGTATGTTCTCCCCCAGCGTTCATCCCTAGCCACCGCTATACATGGGGCAAACGTCCATTGGATGCCCGTGCCGCGCACTTCAGCTGCCACCATCCGACCGACTAGTTCCACCAACTCTGGATTTCTTGTCGCACCAAGCCCAATATTATGGGGCGTAATGACCGTGCCGTCGACGTTGTTGTGTCCATGAACAGCATCAATCCCGAAAAGGAGAGGAATGCTGAGGCGTGTCTTCTGTGCCAGATCCTGATACGCATCAGAGATCTCCCACCACGCATTCGGCTTCATGCTGGGCGGCTCGGAGTTCCCTCCCCAGAGAATTGAGCCAAGAGAATAGGTAGCGATATCACCAGTCTGTTTCTTGATGGCGTCGTAATCCACCTGGGTCATTTGCCCGATTTTTTCTTCGAGGCTCATTTTCTTCAGAAGAGCCTCGACCCGCTCATCGCGGGATTCTGACTTCTGCTGCGCCGCTGCAATACAAGAGAAGCACAAAAGGACAAAGACGATACGCTTCATAGAGATTTCCTTCATTTGAGGTACAAGAGTTTCTGTGTCTGCGTGAGTATGGAGGATCGAAACACTGCCAGATAGAACCCCGATTCGACAGCACGCCCGATGGCGTTTGTCCCTTCCCAATGAAACTGTGGCGTAGATCCGTTGCCGAACAGTGTCGTGGAGCTGATTTCCTCTCCGAGCATGTTGAGGACTTGCACGTGTACGGGTGCGCCGACTGGAGCCATGTATCGGATTGTCACCCCGCCATTGAATGGGTTCGGGTTGCCTCAGAGGGTCCGACATAGCACAGATCCCCTTAGGGCTACGCCTGAATTGCCAATTGATTGTTGACAATGGTTCGGCACTTCGCTCCGCTCAGTGCAGGCTTCGCTCACCACAAGCTTTCGATTGGCAATTTGAGCGCGCAGCGTCGTTGCTTCGTGTTGGCGTCAAATAGAAAGAGGCAATTCCAGATTTGCGGAATTGCCTCTTTGCTTTTCTTCATGACATCAGCGGGGGGATCACTGTCCGTCTATCCCCTCACCGTGCTCTTCTGGATTCACCGAGATCTGCGTTATTGCCGGAGCATTACTTGCTTCCAAGTGGTACACAGAGAGCTTACTTGTTGGACTGATGGATTCTCTTCCCTCTGTTGCATTTCCCGATCGAATTGCTGCAACACGAGGCATGCTCCTTTTGCTTCTAGCGTCTCTAGACCAAGGTCCGCTGATCGTTTTCTTTCGATTCGAACCCATAGGTCCGGCGATTGCTGAGCCTCGTGCGTGCATTCCGGCGGGCCTGGTTACTTCGTCAGGATCATCTTGATTGTGGTGCTAAATGATTCTGACTGCATTCTACAGAAATATACCCCGCTGTTGAATTTCATGCCATCCCAAGTCGACGAATAGGTGCCGGCCTGCATTACTTCGTCCACGAGAGTTGCCGCTTCGCGGCCAAGGAGGTCGTAGATCTTGATCGATACGAATCCCGCCTTACTCACTTGATATGTAACTTTCGTACTTGGATTGAATGGATTCGGATAGTTTTGCTGCAAATAGAATGTCTTTGGCAGAGATGCATGTTCAATCTCCACCGCAGTAACACTTCCAGTTATCATCCACTCAACTGCATTGAGGAATATTTTCTGTCCGGCAGCCGTCAAATTCATCGACCCACCTTGAAACGCCCCATTGTTATCATACGTTCCTGCATCAAACCACATGCGCTTTCCACCGGCAGTATTCGCGGGAGAGGCGAATGCCGTACCGGCAGGCCAATATGCTATAGCAACACTCCTGTTGGTCGTATCGCTCTGCATCGCAAGCACAGTAGCATTTCCAGCAGTTTGGCCAACGGATAACCTGAATAAGGATGTACTCTTATATGGTCCAACAGTTGAATCTATCATTTGTACTGAAGAATCAGCTCCGATAGTTATGCCTGTAAAAATTGGATGTGTCTTTAACCATACTTTTGTAACTGGAGAACCTCCATTATCAAAATTTGCGCCCCACATCCAATTCAATCTGTCACTATTTCTACAAATATGTGGAGATAATGATATGAGCGGCTTTGTAACTTTTTGATTAAACCCCACTGTGTCTGCAAAGTTACCGGAGCCAGTCGTTCTACCGATGATAATAAGATCTGCCATGTTCAGAGTATCTATTTGCCCTTGTCTAAGAGGAGCTGTACGTGTTCCTGCAGTCAGTGTATCGCGGGTAACTATATATCCTTTAGATTGCAATAGTGATACCCATCCCATATCCCCCTGACCTGGAAAACTTGTTGATTTATTGTTCAGGAATATGATCTTCTTTTGGGCTTGCGCCAAGCCTGTGGACACAATCATGGTCGCACATAGCAAGACCATCAGCGTGATAGATGTTTTCAAAGATTTCATATGACTACCCTCCCAGATGTGATTGTGATTAATGAATGCAGAAAATGAGGCAAACCACTACATACCAATGATGAACTACAACCATTGCCAGATACCGCATCGGAAATGCGACCTGGTTCGTTCCCTGTTTTTCTTCGTGCCAGGCGCATAGATGAAGGCATCCTCTTCTTAAATGCCAGATGTGCTGTTCAGTGTGTCAAAAGGTAGGCTGATATAGAGCTGGCCAAGCTCTGACAGTTGTCCGGGAGTGCTGGTAAACAACCAGGTGAAGTGCGTATCTGTGTTGCTTCCTCTCCCAATAAACCACGCATACCGGAAAACATCCGATCGTCTTTCACAGCTATCCACCATCGACTGCATCTGCGCTTCCTGCTTTGCATAGGAATTAATCTGGGAATTCCAATTTGCCAGTTCTGTGATCCATATTTTCTTACCGTATTTTTGCAGACTGTTCAGCTGCGCGGTCAAACCGTAGTCATACCAATGGAAGGCAAGATAGTCGATTTTTGGATTTTTTCCTCCATTTGCTGACTGGTACGCCGCGTAGAAGGCATCCAGCCATACAACAGGGTTTGAATAGCCAGACAATGTTCCCCAAGTAATCGCAGGTCCGACAAGATAGATCGTGCGCCCCTGGTTGGCGAGATCGGCAATGACCTGTTCATACTTCGTCCAGTCGGCTGCCGCCTGCGCGGGGGTTCGATTTGCCTGATCCGTCAGATTGGGCTCATTCATGACAAGGAGATATCGAACCTCCGGGTGAGCAAGAATGAAGTTTTTCACGGTGGTCATATCAGCCGTACTGGTATTGCCCCCCCAGAGCATCGGGATAAAGTCCATATTGTAAGCTTGATTGTAGTTGGCCGGCACCCCGGCGTTGGGGGTCATTCCCCAGTTGTACCACCAGCTGACACCATTTTTCAACGCAGCCAAGTCCTCTGCATATGGAATGTTGTAGGCGATTCCACGCTTGAGACTCTTCACAGCGGTGTTGGCGGGCGGTTTAGCCGGAGGATCGATTGTAGAAGGTCCCTTGTTGCATCCCACGGACACGCACAAGATAGCTGCTCCGATCAACGCCCTGTGATACTGAATCATACACTCTCCTCATACCTACAAAGACAAACCAAGCCCTCCATAGAGCATGTTTCTGTCGCCGGTCACAATCAACTCGTCGGAGCGAAAGAATGTTCTGAGACATTTATTCAGATGGTGCCGTGATTCACTCCGTCGATACGGAACAGCCCTCATCGGTGCTCGACAAGGCGCCAACTGCACGTATCTACGATTATCCGACCGTTCGTATATCCCAATGCCTGTATCTTGTTCGTGCCTGAGGTGAGAGTCACATCATTCCACTTATAGATATGGTCGGAAGAAACGATGGCAGCATATTTCTTGTCGTTGACTTGTATTTGCACCGAGTCGCAATTGGAATAGATTTTCACTTCAACGTGCGGATCTTGTCTTTCTAGGAATCTACGGCTTGTAATATACACCATCGGTTCATCATTCCAATTGGCTTTATAAAAGAAGTAGGCATCCTTTTTGACCGTTCTGTCCTGGGTGATGAGTCCCTTGTCATTGACACCTGGATTCTTGCCTTCATTTCTTCCATCTGAACTGAAATCAAAACCTACCCACATTGAAGTCGCGTATAAGAAAGGGCGTGCTTCAATTTCTTTCCAATACGTTTCATGGTAAAGGTTCTGGTATTCCTCCGGATGAAATGGCCCTCCTGGATTCGGCTGTCTCGGGTTTTGTGAATGATCCTGTGTGTTGGCTCCGACACCATATTCGCTAACTCCAATCTTCAAATCAGGATGCCTGGCACGGATGGAGTCGAGCCAGCGGCCAAAGTCTTTGACGTTCCCGACGTACCAGCCAAAGTACTTGTTCCAGGAAATCAAATCAGGAATCCAATGCTCCGGCCGTTCGTCGAACATCGCTGCGGCGGTGGTCAATCGCGTCGAATCCAGCGCATGTGCGAGGCTGTTTAGTTCGCGAACAAGCGGCGTCGGATCTGGACCGGGTTTGTAGTCGATTTCATTAAAGAGACCCCAGAAACATACCGAAGGATGATTGTAGTTTTGGCGTATGAGTTCAGTGAGCTGCTGCCTTGCATTGTCTGCGTAGAGCGGCGTCGATGTGTCGATATTGTTGATTACTGGAATTTCTGTCCATACAATAATCCCCTTCTCATCGCAATAATCATAGACGAACTGGTCGTGTTGATAGTGTGCCAACCGCAGATAGGTGCATCCCAATTCGTTCAGCAGGTCCAGATCCTGCTTTCTGTCTTCCATAGAAATCGCCCTCCCTTTGTCGCGGCGATCTTCGTGAAACGCGACGCCACGCAAAGGGTACCTCGTACCGTTCAGATAGAAGCCTGAATCCTTGTCGACAGAATAGAATCTCAATCCGAGAGGTTGGGTGATCGAGTCTGTTTTTGTTCGGTGTCTGATAACTTCAACGAGCACCTTGTACAGATATGGATCCTTCTTCCCGTTCCACAAATGGGGATTCTTGATGGAGAACAATTGATCGACATTTTGAGAGCTGTTGCCTGCGATTCTCACGCTCGAATTCTTGGAATGGAGGACCCTTCCCTCGCCTGTAAGGATCTTAGTGGCGACGCCGATGCTTGAGGTCGTCGGTCCTGTGTTGTCGACCAGGGTAGATACTGTGATATCTGCACCGGCACCGGTTACCTTGTTCTGAGTGACGAACACACCACACGAGCCTGATCGATTCGGCGAAATATGGATCGGGTCAAGAATCAATAGCTCCACAGATCGGGTAATCCCCCCAAAAAAGGTAAAGTCCGCGGAGAGCGGAGGCACCAGAATAGAGTTTGAATTATCTACCTTTACGACGATGGTATTGCGTTTGCCGAACGATACTTGCTTGGTGATATCAAAAACAAAAGCCGCAAAACCCCCTATATGCGTTCCGATGAATGCACCATTTACGTACAAGTCAGTCTTGCAGTTCGCTGAGTTGAACTTCAGGTAAACGCTTTTTCCGGTATAGGCAGGTGGGAGATCAACAGATTTCCGATACCATCCCACTCCACGGTAATAATTGTTACCCCCATCCTGACCATCTGAATGGTTCCACGTATGAGGCAGACTGATGGTTCCCCATCCACTATCGTCAAAAGATGTCTTTTGAGCGTCGTCAAGATTCTCCTTCTTGAATTTCCAATCCCTG
>QYQB01000133.1 GCA_007280275.1 bacterium
ACAATTGGTTATAAGAGACAGGTCGATGAGGCCAACGGGTTCAGGTACGATGTTCCGATGATGGATGACCTCTCCGTGACCGTCAGTGTTCAGCCTCACCCACCCCCCTTTCTCCATCACCCAGCGAGCCACCTCTTTGATCACGTCGAGCCGGATCGTGGGTTCGCCATACCCGCAGAAGACAATCTCTTCATACGCGGTGGGATCTCCAATCGCCTGGATGACTTCTTCACCTGACGGTTCATGCTCGATCCTGAGGTTGTGCCCTTTGACGATCGCATCCCCCTTCCTGTCACAGAAGACGCAATCGGCATTGCACCTTATCGTAATATTCAGGTAGAGCGAATTCCTGAGCTTGTAGACAATCTGGGGCGAATCCATCGGCCCGATGTTGAAAAGCTTTTTCGTGTTGAATCGGGTAGAACGGGCAACATCATCAATGGAAACGCCGAAGACTTCAGCAATCTTCTGGGCGATGAGAACGACGTTCGCTGGCTCGTTCCTCTTCCCGCGCAGCGGAACCGGTGACATGAACGGGGAATCCGTTTCTAATAGAATGTGGTCATAACCGATCTTCGTGAGCGTCTCAATTGACGGCGAGTTTTTGAATGTGACGATTCCGGGATACGAAACCAGAAATCCGAGGTCGAGTAATTTCCAAACCTCTTCTGCTCCCCCCGGAAAACAGTGGAAGACACCCCGAAGTGCCGGATGGTGCGTATGGACATTTATCCGGTCCATGTTCCAGCCGGGATTGTGCTTGACTGCTTCTTCGACGGTTGAGACAGCGTCCTCCAACGATTCTCGTGTGTGGACAACGATCGGGAGGTTCCGACGTACGGCAATTTCAATCTGACTTTTGAAGACATCGCGCTGTACGTCACGCGGCGAGAAATCGTAGTGGTAATCGAGCCCGATTTCACCTATCGCCACCACTTTGGAGTTCTTGCTGAGCTGCTCGATCTCCGCAAGGGCTTCAGGCGTAGCCTTGGAAGCTTCGTGGGGGTGGATCCCGACGGTCGCATAAATGTTGTCGTGTTTTGCCGCGAGATCAACCGCCTCCCGGCTGGTTTCGAGCGTCGTGCCTGGCACAATAATGGCTTCAACGCCGGCTGCCTGTGCCCGGCTCAGGACATCGTCAATGTCCGATCGGTAATCTTCGAAATATATGTGTGCGTGTGAATCAATAAACATGACTGTGTCGCTGCTCAGATTCGTTATTCAGGGGCGAGAACGGGGTCTAAAATACTGACAACTTCAGTCTGTTGCAAGAAAGGATTGACGAATGGCGCAGAACGGATGCGATGTCCTTAGAATATGCCTTCGAGAGAAAGGAAGTAAGTCCTCACGGGTCCTAGATTGCCAAGAAGCTCGACGTAGGAGTAGTTCAGGAGATTCTTGATACTAAAACCAGCCCGGATGGGCAGACCAAGGCCGATAAGATCATACGACGTGTTAATGTCCACAAGTTTGATCGCGACTCGCTGTTCGCCATCGACAATCGGCGCCAGGCGCACGAGATTCTCGTCGATGCGCTCGATGCGCGACAGGTACCGGAAATCTGCCGAAACCCTGAACTCGTCCCATGAAAATGCACCTGCAGTATATACTATATGACGCGGGCGGAACTTCAGGACGGTGTTGTCGGCCAGGTCCCGCGACCATGTGTATGTGTATCCAACATCGGTGGAGAAGAATTTCTTCCACCATTCAACCCTTATGACGGCCTCCAGCCCCTGAATCCTCGCCTTCGTGACGTTTTCGAACTGGATAACAGGTCCCGTCACCTCGACGAGAGATCCCGGATAGGGGTGATAGCTCTTGATCTGCACGCTCGGTTCAATGAGGTTTTCGAAATCACTGCTGAAGAGAGCCAGATCCACAGACATAGCGTTTCCAACCGAACGGTTGATGCCAATTTCATAGGAAACGCTTGTCTCGGATTTTAGGTCCGGATTAGGAAGAACGGCCACCTGCGAGACGTTTGTTGAGCTCTCGATGTAGATTTCGCCGATTGCCGGATAGCGGAATCCAGAGCCGAAAGACATCCGTAGGCTGGTTTCCTTGTCGTGCAGATACACAAGTCCCAACTTCGGATTCACTTGAGCAGTTGCCTTGAGTACAGACACCTTCTGCCAGTCAAATCGAAGACCGGCGGTGAGCTTCACATCGCCAGTCACGGCAATCTCATCCTGGGCATAGGCCGCGGCACCGACCCCGGGATGCGAGCCGAACAGATTCGCGTTCACTTTGTCGAAGTTACCTGCGACTCCAAATGTCAGCACATGAATGTCGTTGACAAAGTATGTCGCCTGGACATCGAGGTTAAACAAATGAGAGGCTGAGACATTGTTGACTCTCCCCAGGCTATCGTCTCGCCAGAAATTCCCGAAGTAGATCCCCTTGATTGTGTAGAAGAACTTGTCAGAGAGAAACTCCTTGTACGCCAGGCTGAGATTGCCTCTCCGAGAGGTTACCAGACCATCACGCTGACCGTCTGCCGGCCGAGTAGCGTTAGTCAGGTCCTTCCACCAGAAGAAATTCCCGTGGGAACGATAAACATAATTGCCCGAGACGGTTAGGCTCTGTGAATTCGAGATCTCGACCTTCAATTTTGTGAAGAGAGTCCAACGATGATACGCATCATTCTCCCGGTAGCTTTCGTCGACAGTCCTGCCAGCACTGACCAGATAACTGACGGAGCCCGATTTTCCCGAATAACTGGCCAGGAGCCCGCTGGTGAACCGGGGCTTCGGAGACCAATCCCATTCAGGATACTGCGGTTTGTCGTACAAACCAGAGAAGGCACGGAAGCGGAGCTCGGGAATGCTCGGCGCTTCCCTCGTGATGACATTGATAACCCCTCCCAGAGCACTCGAGCCGTAGAGTGCTGAACCAGCACCTTTGACGATTTCGAGACGTTCCACTTCAAACATCGGAATCGTCTCCCAGTTGATTTCACCTGTGTCACCGGTGGTATAGGGGAGGCCATCCAGGAGAACCAATACCCGGCTTCCCACTCCCCTGCTGTATCCAGTTGAACCGCGGATATTGACTTGATCGGATAGCATATTGACGCCTGGGACATACCGGAGCGCTTCGTCAATGGTGATGTTGTTCCGATCAGCAATCATGCGCGCTGTGAGAGTCGCGACGCTTGCGGGGACTTCCTGCAAACTTTGTTCACGCCTGCTGGCAGTGATGATGACTGGTTCCGTCTGAAGCGGCACGGAACGAATCATGACGTCCAGTCTCCTTACCTGATCCCGGGCAACAATCACTCCCTCGATGGCGAGACGTTCATATCCCAGCATCGACACGATAACTGAGTGACCCCCAACAGGAACTCTCAAGAGCTGGAATTTCCCTTTCGCATCGGTGGCAGCTCCGATGAAGGAACCCCGAAGCGTGATGTTCGCTCCGACAACGGGTTGTCCGGTCTCCGTGTCCTTCACTGTACCGGTGATAGTCCCCGAGGACGTCTGCCCGAGGGCGGTTGCTGTCCACAACACAAGAAGGGCGATATGGAGAAAGGATTTCATCAAAATGGTTGTGGAGGCGGCTTGCGGAAGTTTACTCGAATGTTGATCCCCTTCACGAAATCGGTTTCAGTCACGACCACGGGTATGGGCAACGGAGGGACATCGCTCTGTCCGTACATACCGACGACCCTGAGACTGCGAGTACTGAGTTCCGGGGCAAATTGCTGTATGACCCCGACATAGTAATACGTGGAAGGTGGAAGCAAGAACGAGTACGAGACTGAATCTACCGAGAATGGCAGGTTTTCAGTGAATGAGGGATAAAGAAATATCTTTGGCGGAGACGAGAGCAATCCCTGCAATACTTTCACGGAATCGAGGGGGTATTCCTGAGATGCAAATATCCAAAGACCAACCAGGCTATCCGGGCCAGGCCACGTTCCCTTCTCGAAATACACTGTTCCGCCGAATCCCGGCTTGAATGTCGAGGGCGGAGGCGGGGCGAGGCCGTGATCGCAGGAGAGCAACAACAGCGTTATCGCGGCAATGGGGAGCCTTTTCATTTTCAACGGCAAAGTAGCGATAGCCGCAATCAAATGCAACCACTCTGAAGCAAAGTGCCAAGCAGATTACAGTGTAGCTGCCAATCCTCCAGAGGCTGTTTTCAGGTTGGAAATCTTGGCACTCTTGCGTATATTTTTAATTCGGAGGCTACAGCGTGAGTGAATCCGGCAAGGATTCTGAATTGGAAATGACCGTGCAAGATTCAATCCCGACTGAGCGACGGACGTACGAGCACACATACGTCAGATCGTTGTTCGATCGGATCGCCCCACACTACGACTTTCTCAATCATTTCCTCAGCCTGGGTTTCGACATCCGATGGCGCAAGAAAGCTGTGCGCCTGCTGCGGGAATACAAGCCCCGCATAGTTCTCGATGTAGCCACCGGGACCGCCGATCTCGCACTCGAGGCATGCGGGCCCCCTGTCGAGAAGATATACGGAATTGATTTGTCTCCGGCCATGTTGAAGCTTGCAAAGCAAAAGATTGATAGACGGGGCCTCGCCAACAGGATTACCGTTGAAGAAGGTTCAGCCGAGGGACTCAGATTCACCGATTGCTCGTTCGACGCTGTCATGGTCGCCTTTGGCATACGGAATTTTTCCGACCTGCGCGGAGGGCTTCAAGAAATGTTTCGGGTACTCCGTCCCGGGGGCGCAGTGATGATCCTGGAGTTTTCAAAGCCCCGACGGGCGCCGTTCAGGCAGATCTATTCGTTCTATTTCACCAGAATCCTTCCCCGTCTGGGCGGGGTGATCTCACAAAACCCGGAGGCGTACCAATATCTGCCGAGCACTGTGCAGGCGTTTCCGGATGGCGATATCCTTATCAAGATTCTATCCACGGTCGGCTTCGTCGGGGCGTTTCAGTATCAGCTTACGATGGGGATAGCGACAATTTACATAGCAGAAAAACCAACCTATTGACGAATAAGGGCATGATGGAGAGAATCATTCGCGTCGGACACAGTCCGGATCCCGATGATGCGTTTATGTTCTATGGTCTCTCGAGCGGCAAGGTGAAACTCGAGGGAATTACAATTCAGCATCATCTCGAAGACATCCAGACCTTGAACGAGAGGGCGTTCCGCGGGGAGCTTGAGGTAACTGCGATTTCCGCTCATGCCTATGCATTTGTAGCAGATAAGTACTGGGTCATGAAAACCGGGGCAAGCATGGGAGAAGGATACGGACCTGTGATCGTCTCGAAGAATTACCGCTCCCTTGATGAACTGAAGGGAAAAACGGTTGCCACACCCGGTGCTCTCACTACGGCGACACTTCTCTTCAAGATTTTTACCGAGGACATTCAGCAGGTCGACATACCCTTCGATCAGATTATGGAACGGGTCAGCAGCGGCGAGTTCGATGCTGGATTGCTGATTCACGAAGGACAGATCACGTACCAGGAACAAGGGTTCGCCAAAATACTTGATTTCGGCGAATTGTGGGAACGATTGTATGGCCTTCCGCTCCCGCTTGGCCTCGACGTCGTCCGGAAAGACCTCGGCGAAGACCTGGCACGCAAGCTCTCGCAAGGGCTGCGCCAGAGTATTCACTATGGATACACGCACCAGAGCGATGCGATCCCGTATGCCCTGCAATACGGCCGCGGTATCGACGAAAAGCTTGGAGAACGGTTTGTGAAAATGTATGTAAGCGAGTTGACCATCGATATGGGTGAGAATGGACAAAAAGCCCTCCAACTCCTGTATCGTCTCGCCGAAGAGCGGGGACTAATTCCAACACTACCATCACTCGACATGTTCTGAGCCCCGCAACCTATTCATGATCGGTCTCTTCAAAATATTGGACGCACACGTCCATTTCTACTCCAACGCCTACTTTCGTTTCCTTGTGAGACAGAAGACGAACCGGCTGGACATAAACGCCGAGCTCAAGAACCTGGCCACGAAAGGGCGCATCGAGATTCCCGGTGAAGACCCTGTGATTCTTGCAAAGCGCTGGATCGAGATCATCGACAAGTGGAAGATTGAGCGCATGATTCTTTTCAGCAGCATCCCGGGAGACGAAGACTCTGTGGTCAAGGCCGTCCAGGCATTCCCCACCCGGTTTGCCGGCATCTTCACCGTCGATCCTAATTCGAATCTCCTGATGCCAAACGCCGAAAAGAGGCTCAAGCAGGACAAACTTCGTGGAATACTCCTGTGTCCATCGGTGTACCACATCAGCGTCAACGATTCGTGGCTTGACCCCCTGTACCAACTCTGTCAGGAGGCAAAGGCGATCGTATTTACGCAATTCGGAAAAGTAACGATCAAACCCCGGGAGTACGCGGGAATGCAGTCCTATGTGAATGACGATTTTTCAAATCCCAAGGACCTGATCCCAGTAGCCAAGAAGTACCCCGCAATCAGGTTCGTTATTCCGCACTTTGGCGGGAGCCGGTTCGAAGAAACTCTGGAGGTGGGCAAGGAATGCCCAAACGTCTATGTTGATACTGCGGGATCAAACTCGTGGATGGCCGACCATCCGTCCAAACCTGACCTACGAGCGGTTTTTCAGAAAATGCTGGCGGCATTTGGCGCGGCGCGGGTATTGTTCGGTTCAGCATCAGGTATGTTCCCCCGCGGCTATCGCTACGACATCGTCGACAACCAGACCAAGCTGGTACAGGAGATGCGCATCCCTCTTGGCGAGGCCAAAAAGATCTTCTACGAAAACGCGGCAGCACTCGTTGATGCGTAAGGCTCCCTCCTCTTCGTTCCCCTTTTCTCTTCTGTGGTACCAGCGATTGTTCCAGCAAGGCTCCATGTGCTCCAATTGGCGGAGCATGTGCTTGCCGGAGCCGTTCTAAGGTTGGACTTCCGCTATCACTCTGCAGGGCAGACCTGTGGACGCATGCAGATTCATTGGGAATGTGTAGACTGTAAATCTCGCGCCCCCAGCCGCCGAATAGAGCCTGTCAAGATTCGCCATATTCTCGACGACAAAAACCCCGTGGTCAGCACAGTACTGGTCGGTTTGGGCGTGTTCGCCCGCTCTCCTGATGCCAGCTGCATCAACTCCGATCATACACACCTTTCGATCCAGGAGGAAGTCGATCAATTGCCTTGATAGTTGCGGATGAGTACCGGAATACTCGTCGGATCCATAGCCAGTCTCGTTGAGATAACCCGTATGAAACATGACGAAATCGCTCTCCGAGACTTCCGACAAATCAGCGTCGCTCGTTTCGATATCCCTCCCCTTCACAAAACTCACATCAACAATCTTCCCGCGGCGGATGGCATTCTCCAATGGGAACTCCCTGTTCATCACATCAATATGAGTCCCGAGGTGACCGAACGCAGTCAGTGTTCTCTTCGCGATAGACTCATTCCACTGTTTCTCTTTGAGCTCAACCGACAAGTCGAATCTCATGGTGGCATCTCAAGGTGTAACTTTTTGGCGGGCCGGCTTGTTTACCCCGATGCTTCTGATCGGGGCCCCGCCGCGCGGGGTTTGCCGTTTGTTAGCATGCGATTGCCACGGTAGCAAATGTTGTCACTTCTTTCCTTTCAAATGAAAGGTCGCTTGATAGTCCGACGAATACTGAATGTTAAGATGCCAACCAGCGTTTGACGCCCGGTCTTGCCAAATGGTCTCACAAATCTGCTTGTAGTCAGCAAGAGAAATGACTGGTTTCAGGTGTGCCGCAGCACCATACAGAGCAAAAAAGTGACTGTTCAGACGCACGATCGCTTCATTCTCCTGCAGGTTCAAGAGCGTCACTTGGTTGCCTCTGAGATTCGCCTGTTCCCAGCACAGATAGAGGACGAATGCTCTCTGTGGGGGAACAAACGGGACCCAGGTTCGAGCGCCAATGAAATAGCCTGCGCCATCCCTGAGCAAGTTCAGTGCCGCTTCTTTTCCGCTTTCCTTCGCGACTGGAAGATAACAATTAAGAATGACAAAGGACCAGTAGATTTCCTCGCGTGCCCAGGTCTTCCTCTCTTCCGAAGCATCTGGAAAGCTTGACGTGGGTAAATTGGAGACTGTATCAAGTCTGATGAAAATGACCTCGAGATGTTGGAAGTACCACTGAGTACCCTCTGATAGCAATGAGAAACAATACGTGACTTTTTGAGTCTTGGCGGTCCAGGGGACGATGTACTGGATGCGGTTTTCGATTCGAATGATTTCGGGTTGAGCATCCCAGTCTGCCGGAGACGCCTGAGTTCTTACGGAGTCGAGAAAGCCGAGCAAAATGGGTCTGTACGTGTCACCGAGCTGAGTGAGAGGGCGGATTCGTTCGACGGTCATTCTTCCAGTTTTCAACGTACCAATGAAGTCTCTCCAGATGCGAAGATCGTCCTGACCGTAGGCACCATAGCAGCAAAGAAGAACCAGAGAGACTGTAACAAACGAGGTGTGGAGTCGATGGTTCTTAGCAATCCTCGTTGAGGATTGCTAAGTGGAAAGTGCCAGCTACGGTTAGGCAAAACGTTTACTCCGATGTCTTTCATCGGGGCCATTGCGAGCTTGCCTGCCATGCTTCATCTTCTGGCGGGCCGCCACTGTACTAACTCCATTCCGTGGCGGCCCTGTCCGCCATTCTTCACCTATTGGCGGCGAGCAATGGAGCGAGTTTACACGCCGAAGCGATGTTCTCGCGTAGGCGGGCACTTGTTTACCCCGACGAAGTCGGGGACATTTAGCCAAACATCGAACTTCCCTCGATTATCCAGCGTGCGAGCGCCGGTTTGCCGTTTGTTAGGCGTTCGTGGCCGCCCGCTTGGTTGACGTTCCGAAATCTGGGCTTGCGTCTAGTTCACATATATGTTAACTTGAGATATGCGAGTCATTGAATTCTATCAAACATCGTCTGGGACGAGGCCAGTCGAGGAATTCCTCGATAGCCTGTCTGACCAGCACGCACAGAAAGTAGCCTGGGTTCTACGGCTTGTTGAACGACTTGATAGAGTTCCAGAACAGTATTTGAAAAAGCTCGTCGGCACGGATCAGCTTTGGGAAATCCGCGCACAGGCTGGCGGTAAGAGCTACCGCCTGCTCGGATTCTTCGATGGACCTGTGTTGTTGATCCTAACAAGCGGATTCCTGAAAAAGCAACGGAAAACGCCTCGGCAAGAGGTAGAACTAGCGCAACGACGGCGCACTGAATATCTACAAAGGAAGGGAAAGCCATGAGTGACGTTGAACGGTACATTGAGAAGCGAAAAGCGCGCAGTGCGAAGTTTACGAAGAACTTCGAAGCAGGATATGAGGCGTTTGAGTTTAGTGTCATGTTACGAGAAGCCCGAGAACGAGCTGGAGTAACGCAAGAGGCAATCGCCAAGAAACTTCGGACGAAGAAGTCAGCGATCTCCCGCATTGAAAACCATGCTGAGGACATACGGCTCTCGACCTTGGAGAAGTATGCAAAAGCACTTGGCATGAGAATCAAAGTACAACTCTCCGAATAAGGACCTCTGGTTGTTTCCTCACAGCGGGCGGCCATGACGCATAACGATGTCAACGGGCGTACTCTGCCCACAAGCAATCGCAGCGACACGCTTCAACACCCCAGATTTCAAAGAACTATTTAACCTCGTCCACAGCAAAAACAAAAACACATTCTCATTTTTCTCTTGACATTGAGCAAGCAGTTTAGGCAAACCGCCGTTGCGAGCCGCCACTATGACTGGTTCAATTCCGTGGCGGCGAGCAATGGAGCGAGCCCGCCCGACCGAACGATGACTGAGCTTGAAGTCGGTCGTTCGGGCGGGCACTTTACATTCAGCCAATCCTTGTTTCAACATCGCCTATCCAGTGTGCGAGCGCCGGTTTGCCGTTTGTTAGGCGGCGTTTGCGCTGTGGTTGAGACTTGATTATATGTCAGGAATGACATATATTATACTCCGATGAAAGACAAACCTCTCGTTTGGTTGCACGGTGAGATGAGAACTCCACCGTTGTCGAGTGCCGCAAGAGTCGAGGCGGGTTACTTGCTCCGCCAGATTCAGAGCGGCCTCAAGCTTTCATTGCCGCATTCACGTCCGATGCCAGCGATTGGCTCGGGGTGTCACGAGCTAAGAGTCTTTGATGAATCCAAGACCTGGCGAATTGTCTTTTGTATTGAGCGAGATGCGATTGTGATACTCGATGTTTTCGAGAAGAAATCCCAGAAGACACCGAAACAAACAATTGAGAACTGTAAACGTCGACTTCAAATGTATAAGAGCTAGAGCTGGAGGATGAGTATGAACAATACAAAGAGAAAGCGCTTGGAATCCAAGGGTTGGAAGATTGGAACCGCCTCAGAGTTCCTGAACCTTTCACCAGAGGAAGCCGCGTATGTTGATCTAAAGCTTGCTTTAAGCAGAAGTCTCCAGCAAACGCGCCAGGAGAAAAAGATGACCCAAGAACAACTGGCGAAACTCTTGAAGTCGAGTCAATCCCGAATTGCAAAAATGGAAGCTGGAGATCCATCGGTTTCACTTGATCTACTTGTTCGGTCCCTCTTGGTACTAGGAACCTCCCGAAAAGGTCTGGCGCGAATGCTGTCAGAGCGAAGAACCGCTCTGGTGGCCTAGTCCCGCCTCCACCACATCTGCAACGCAAATGCCGCCTAACGTTTAGGCAAACCGCCGTTGCGAGCCGCCGCTCAGAACTGATTCATTCTCGCGGCGGCGAGCAATGGAGCGAGCACTTTACATTTAGCCACACTTTGAACTTCTCTTGCCTTTCCAGCGTGCGAGCGCCGGTTTGCCGTTTGTTAGCTGCCGCCGATTACTTCAACTCTTTGAGATTGCAGCATACTCAACTCCGGATACCGGGGCGCACGTTTTGACCCTGGCTTGCCTCTCCAAAGTCCCTCACGTTTGCGACGCTCTGCGACCGTTGCTCTGATCGCGTTCAGATCTGTTCTACACGCCGAAGGCCTGAACCTTCCTGTCCAATAACATTCCCTAAAACGCTTTTGCTTTTCCGTTTTGGTACCAGCCAACAAAACCCAGCCTGGTGCGCTGCTCATGCCAGCTAGGAAGATGCTACCACCACTTTTCGCTGAGGTGGCAGCTAACGTTTAGGCAAAACGCCGTTGCGGACCGCCGTACTAGAGAATTTCAATTTAGCGGCGGGACGCAATGGAGCGAGCTCTTTACATCTAGCCAAACAACGTTTCAACCTTGCCTATACAGAGAGCGAGCGCCGTTTTGCCGTTTGTTAGGCGCAGCGCAAGTGCTACTTGCGATACAACAACCCACTCTGATGGCGTGAATGGACATTGAACAACGTACGTTCAACATCACGGGCTTTTACTTTGTACTTCCTGGCAAAGTATCGGATAATCATGAGGAAACGATACCACTCCTTGAAATCGAAGCCTATCCCATCCGGGTTCGTTGTGACAGAACCCATTGCGAATAAGAGCTGCCAGACACGGATGTCGATGACACCATAGCGAGACGGATTGGTCAACATCAGGATGGCAGAGGCCATGGGTATGCTGACACCGTACAAGCTTGTGAGGAGTGAAAGTTTCTTCTGCTCACTTCGCGTCCTAAAAGCGGCCCTCGTGACTTTCCTAATGGAATCCACACGGTTGCGTCGAATGTGCTTGATGGCTCGCGCAGACTTCCACTTGCAGACCTTGATGAGGTCGGGTTTTGTGAGATAGCCTCGCTTCCTGGCCGCAGAAAGTTCTTTGATCAGCATGTCAGTAGGAGAATGCTCGGTGGTTGAAAGATGGAGTCCTATGAGATGCTGCAAACGCTTGTATGGTAGTCTGGTTAGTGCCATATGAGATGCCGCACTTGCGTTGCGCCTAACGTTTAGGCAAACCGCCGTTGCGAGCCGCCACTACGACTGAATCAATTCCGTGGCGGCGAGCAATGGAGCGAGCACTTTAAATCTAGCCAAACCTCGTTTCAACATCGCCTATCCAGAGTGCGAGCGCCGGTTTGCCGTTTGTTAGGTGCCGTTTGCAGGCGTCGGTTCATTTGTGGCATCGTATTTCTGGATATACTCACAGAGGTCCAAAGCAAACTTCGTCATGCGAAAATGAGAACCAAGACGAACGCCGCTACCGTCATTGTAAACTCGGCTTGTGAGCAAGTTCTTCTTGATCAACTCGGTTTCGTAGGTCGTGACCAGCTCGTCATACACTAGGCCTGATTCCGTGGCGACCAAACCCAGCCAATATCTGGCCGACTCATCTTTGTCGGCTTTCCAGTCGTCTCCTTGAGAAATCCGATAAGCAGCGAGTAACACCAGGATTTCTCCGGAAGAAAGAGTGCGGCAAATTCTCATGAACTGTCCAGGCAGAACACTCTCGCGTGTGGATAGCTGCTCGGTAGCGGCGGTGAGAAATATCTTCTTCAAGACATTGAAGCGGACCTTGTCTGGAGAATCCTTATCGAGACAATCTAGCAGTTCCTGTAAGCAAACCTTGTGCTGTTCCGTATCCTCGTAACCGGGCTTGATAAATCCCTTATCGACGTACATATCCCATTCTTCCGCAAACTGTCTCAGAAAGTCGCGGCCGCGGTGCCTCTGGAAAATGCGCCCAAGGGAAAGGAACCAATCCTCCCGTTTTGAAGAAGCGACACCCGCCAATCCAGCTGTCACGCGCTGAATTGTGGTAGAAAGGATTTTGCGAGTGCTCGGTGACGAGGATCGTTTGATGGGCTTCCTAGCCATTATTGACCTCCTTGCTCCTGCAAATGGCACCTAACG
>QYQB01000256.1 GCA_007280275.1 bacterium
ATATAAGGGATTATCGTGAACAATACCCGCTGATTCACACCTGAGGCTGCAGGCAAAAACTGAGCTTGATTGACTCGTCTGACTTGCCGATATTCCTAGGGATGACAGGCTCGAACGACCGAATGCGGGAATTTTGACCGGTCATCTGTGGTTTTACCATGGTTGGGCATTATCAGAAGGCGGAATAAGGAAACAACACCATGTCGAACGAACCAACCCGCGATACCGTCCTCATTGTTGACGATGAAGATGCGCTACGGGACGTGCTGCGGAGAATGCTTGAAGGTGAAGGATGCGGGGTTCTCACCGCGCGCGACGGCACGGAGGGCCTGGAAATGCTTCAGGCGCACCCTGAGTCTATCAGCGTCGTCATTCTCGACTGGGTGATGCCGCAGATGAGCGGCATCGAGCTTCTGCGGTGGATGAAGACACAGGATCACATCGAGCATATTCCCGTCATCATGCTCACTGCGCTGGACGACCCGGAAAGAATCAAGGAAGGAATTGATGCAGGGGCGTTCTACTACCTGGTAAAACCTTTCCAGCGGACGCTGCTCAAATCCATTCTCCGGGCTGCGGTCTTCGATTTCCACAATACACGTCATCTCCTCGAGAAGCTGAAACAGTACGAGAAACCGATCGCACTGCTCGAAGAAGGGACCTTCCGCTTCCGCACCCCCGAAGAAGCTGAACAGCTTGCCGTCATGATCGCCAGCGAGACACCGGATCCCGAGCACGCCATGGTCATAGCCGAGCTCCTGATGAATGCCATAGAACATGGGAACCTGGGAATAACGTACGAGGAGAAGGGGAAGCTTGTTGAAGACGACCTGTGGCAGGCAGAGGTGGATCGGCGACTCGCGCTCCCGGAGAATGCGAACAAGAATGTCGTGGTCAGGATGAAGAAGGCAGATCGGAATCTTCAAATAGAGATTGAAGACCAGGGAACCGGATTTGACTTCGAGCAATACCTCAGGTTCGATGAATCGCGCCTCTTCGACAACCACGGCAGAGGCATCGCCATTGCGATGGCTTCGCTGAATGTGCAGTTCCTCGGCACTGGCAACAAGGTTGTCGTCACATTCCCGGTGGGCTGAGGTTCCATCATTCCCTCTGAGAACTCAACCGTGCTTCAGGCCGCTTTCCCTTGACCCAGAACTCTCAATTGCCCTCCTTCTTCAGGATCTCCAAGAGTGACTTGAGAGGAGGCAAACCGTATCCTTTGTCGTGCATCCAGAGGACAATCCCGTTCTCATCCAACAAGATGATCCTGCAGTTTCGAGGAGTCTGAGTTCCTGTCCACTGAGCAATCTTCCCTCCGTCGCTCCCATAGACAGTCACCACATCCTTCCATGATTCCTGCGGGATCCCGCTGCGCATGCCCTTGTCGATTGCACCCTTAAAGAGAGACGGGAACAATCCCGGGATGGTAGGAACTTCATAGACGGGGGGAAGCGGCAGATTTGCAGTGAAGAATCCGATACCCCAGCGATCGATATCGAATTGCGTGTCCTGTACATATCCGACGACGATAATGACCTTCTTTCCCTTGAAATGGTCGGGCAGGGTCATTTCTTCGCCGCTCAGTGATTTGCCGCGAACGGTTGGGAACGGTTCGCCGACAACATTCCTGTTCGGGTAGGTTGTGCCGCAGCCGGGGAGAGACGCTAGGCCCGCCAACCCCACAACAACCGCTCTGAAAGTATTCCTAAGGTTCATGAGTTGACCTCTTCTCTGATCATCGATGGTGGTTGGAGCGCCGGTTGAGCGCGCAGAGTGTGGTTCGGTGTCACGTGTCAAGAACCCTCCGTATGCAGCGCAGCAGTTCATCCGGCTGATATGGCTTCCTCATCACCTCCCGTACGCCTGATTTCAGTATCTCAGCGGTGAATCCCGGCTCCAGAAAGCCGCTGGCGAGGATGACCTTGACCCCGGGATTGATGCGCTTGAGTCTGAGAAAGACCTCGCTTCCCGCAAGTCTTGGCAAGCCGACGTCTGCCACAACGAGGGCAATCTCCGACCGATGCAGCATATACATCTCGACCCCCTCGACGCCGTCATTGGCAGTCAAGACCATGTATCCCTTGGAGGTCAGGACATTTTTCACCAAATCCCTGAGCATGTCTTCATCCTCGACGACAAGGATGGTTTCTGATCCTCCCGGCATCACCTCCGTCGCCCCACTCCCAATCTTCGTCTCCCTGCCCGCGTTGACCTGAGCCGGGAGATAGACATGAAAGGTCGTACCAACCGTCACTTCACTGTCGACATCAACAAATCCGCCATGGCTCTCAATGATGCCATAGACTGTTGCCAATCCCAGTCCCGTCCCTTTACCTTTTTCCTTTGTCGTGAAGAATGGCTCAAAGATCCGCCTCTTCGTCTCCAGGTCCATCCCCTCACCGGTATCCGAGACCTGGAGAACGACGTAGTTGGCTGCGCCGGCGTCCGGAAATCGATCGATGACAGTGTCGCCGGAGACGACCGTCGTGACGAGAGAGAGCGAGCCGCCCTTCGGCATCGCATCCCGTGCATTGATACAGAGATTGAGCAGCAATTGATGGAGCTGAGTGGCATCTGCGACGACGGGAGGAAGGCCCGGGTCAAGGCGTTTTGAGATTACAATTGATCTTGGGAACGTCTCGCTCACAAGCTTCATGGTTTCCGTGACGATGTCGTTCATGTGAACCGACTCGAAGAGTACGTCGGATTTGCTGGCAAACGTAAGAAGCTGACTGACGAGGGATGCTCCGCGGTTCGTCGCCTTGATGATTGCATCAATGCTCGCAGACTGTTTGACGGGACTTTGCTGGTTGCGGGGAAGAAGCGAAGCATGCCCGAGGATGATGGCGAGAATATTGTTGAAGTCGTGGGCGATGCCCCCCGCAAGCGTGCCGAGACTTTCCATCTTCTGAGCCTGGCGATATTGGTCCTCCAGCCGCTTTCGCTCCGTGACGTCACGGGCAACGCCGAGAAGTCCAACGATCTTTCCGTCCTGTAATTGAGGTGTGATCGTGAACTCCCCGATGACATACCCCCCTTCCTTCATGTGGATGCGGATCTCCAGCATCGGCACAGGCTGACCGTGCAACGCGCGCAAGAAAATCTCTTTCGCACCGGCCATGTCCTCGTGGTGGAAGAGATCGTTGTATGTCTTACCAAGCCACTCGCTTCGTTCCCAGCCCGTACTCAATTCGAAAGCAGGATTCAAGGAGGTGATGACACCGTGCAGCGTCGCAGTAAAGATCACGTCCCTTGCACTGTCCACGAGACTGCGGTACTGCTCCTCGCTTTCCCGGAGTCTTTGCTCCGCCAGTTTGCGTTCCGTAATATCCGTCGCTGCACCGATCAACGCGATGGGCGCCCCGTCCGGGTCACAGACGACGGACGTCGAGAGATACACCGGGAACTCCGTTCCATCCTTTCGCCTGTTAAGAATTTCACCTTCCCAGCCTCCGCGTAAGGTCGCGGGGAGGATCTCATCGATCACCTTCCCGGGGTTGCTTGCCGAGCGCACAATGGTGACAGACTTCGCAAGAAGCTCATCCGGCGAGTAGCCATAGGTTTTTGCGAACGCGTCGTTCACGAAGAGAACGTTGTCCTCCATATCGGTGATGCTGACACAGTCACGGATGCTTTTCAAAGCCTGCGCAAGCATGAATATCTCGCGCTCTGCTTCTCTTCGTTTTGTCATGTCTTCGACGATCCCGACACCGCCTTTGACCCGTCCTCGTTCATCATACACCGGTGCAGTCTTCATCAGGACCCATATTTGGGCCGTGCTCGTCGTCGCCACATATTCCCCTTCGTACTGACCTTCCTTTCCAGCGATGGCTTGATGAAAAGCAGGGAGCACCCGCTGGTCCTTGATCGTCCTCAGGTCGAGTCCAAGCAGCCGTTCCCTGCTGGACTGCAGAATACCTTCGAATTGCGTGTTGAAGTCCGTGATGTGCAGATCGGTGTCGAAGTAGAAGATCCCAACGGGCGACTGGAAAAACACGAGGCGATACCGCTCTTCGCTGGCACGCAAGGCCTCTTCAGACTTTTTCCTCTCGCTGACATCACGCAGCGAACCTTCAATTCCCAGAGGCTCGCCATATTCACTGAAGAGAACGTGCGCATTGGCCGAAGTGAAGATAGATTGACCCGATTTCCCCTTCAAATGGAGCTCATAGTCTATCACTTCGCCTTTTTCCCTGATTGCCGCGAGGAGCTTTACCCTATCTTCAGGATGGACGTACACATCTGAGACGGGTCTACCGATGAGTTCTTCCCGTTTGTAATCGGTGTACCGCTCTACCGATGGACTGATGTCGATGATGTTCCCCTCTTTGTCCACTTGATAGAAGACATCCTGAACGTTTTCGAATATCCGCCTGTACTTGCTCTCGCTTTCCCGAAGCGCTTCCTCGATTCGTTTGCGCTCAGAGATGTCGACGAACGCAGCCTGGACAGCTGGTTTCCCCCCGTACTCGATCCGGCTTGCAAATATCTCCAGCCACCGGAACTCACCGTCCTTTCGCATTACCCGGGCTTCATAGCGAGGTGGGACTGCCTTACCTTCGACGCGGTCTTGATAGTTTTTCAAATATGCCGGCCGATCATCGCCAAACATGCGGTGCTGGATCTGATCAGGAGCAGCAGAGAGTACCTCCTCGATGGAGTACCCCAGCATAGCTGCTACTGGCAGGCTGGCGTAGACGACGCGAAGCGGAATTCCCTGGACAATCACAATGCCCTGCAACGACGTGTCGGTCAATGCATGGTAGCGCCCCTCTGCCTCCTGGAGCGATACTTTCAGTTGCCGAACGCTCTTGCGAAGGGACTGCAGCTCAATGGAGATGTCGTCCTTCGACTTCTCTTCCTCTTTCATCGGATGTCCAATGCTGGTGTCGTTTGCGATTAGCTGTGACGGATCGACATGATGTCGCCGTCGGCCACAGTGTATTCCTTCCCCTCGAGTCTCCAGTGCCCGGACTCTTTGGCCTTGGCGAATGAGCCTCCCTGGGCGATGAAATGGTCGTAGTGCACGACCTCGGCACGGATAAACTTCGTCACAAAATCGGAGTGAATCACGCCGGCGGCTTCCTGCGCTGTCATTCCCTTCCTGATCGTCCATGCTCTGCATTCATCCTCACCGACAGTGAAGAACGATTGCAGGCCGAGGAGAGCATACGATTCACGGATCAGCGTGCCAAGTGCCGAATCCTTGATCCCGTACTCTTCCATGAACACACTCGCTTCGTCATCGGGGAGCTCGGACATTTCCATTTCGATCTTGCCGAAGAACGAGACGACCTTGGTCTGTTTCCCCTCCTTTCCCGCCGCGACGCGTTTCACGATTTCCGGTGCCTCAACCCGCTGAGATTCGTCGAAGTTTAGCGCGATGAGCATCGGCTTCACGGTCAGGAGCTGATAGGTTCTGAGGATCAGCATCTCATCCTTTGTGAAATCAACTTCCCGCAGAGGTTTTTCGCTCTCCAGGGCATGATGACACTTTTCGAGTACCGGGAGCTCCCGCTTGAGGTTGTCATCCGCGAGTTTTTGAATTTGCTTCTTGATCCTGTCGACGCGTGTCTCGATGAGCGAAAGGTCTGAAAGAATAAATTCTGTTTCGAACGACACAATATCCCTCATGGCATCGATGGAGCCGTCGGGATGGGGAACAGTATCGTTCGCAAACAGACGAACGACCTGAACGAGTGAGTCATTCGTCTTGACGTTCGAAAGGAAATTGGTGGTGAATTGGGTCGATCCCGACTCTCCCTTCTTCAGTCCGGCCACGTCGACGAAGTCGATAGTCGCATACACCGTGCTCTTAGGCGAGAAC
>QYQB01000057.1 GCA_007280275.1 bacterium
ACATCCCACACAGACGCTGTCTGTTGAGGACATCTCCCAGACTCTGGACTTGAATCGAAAATCTGCGCTAGTCAAGGCTCCGACGGGGCACAATTCAATTACGTTCATGGAGTAGGGATTATCAAGTTGGGAACCCGGGAAGGTCGTTAGAACAACATGAGTTCCACGCTCTGTAAACGTGAGAACAGGTTGCTTCGCAATTTCGTCGGAGAACCGAATACACCGGGAGCACATAATGCAGCGTTCGACGTCCAGCATTACATTCGGACCGAGCTGAACGCGCTTCGGCTTATGGACCTTGTCCTCGTCGAATCGGCTGTACCCAACGCTGTATTTGTATGAATAGTCCTGAAGCTTGCACTCCCCCGCTTCATCACAAATCGGGCAATCAAGCGGGTGGTTGATCAGCAGGAACTCCATGACTGATTGCCGTGCCTTGACAACGCGATCATTGCTTGTTCTAACGATCATGCCATCAGCCACTTGTGTCGAGCACGCGATAGCCAGCTTCGGCATTTTCTCGATTTCGACCAGGCACATACGGCAATTACCGGAAACCGAAAGCTTCGAATGCCAGCAGAAATGCGGGATCTCAATCCCATGTTCGGCAGCTGCCTGAATGACAGTCAGCTTGGGATCAACTTCGAATTCTTTTCCGTCAATAGTGATCTTCGCCATAGTCTCTTCGTAATAGGTATCAGGTTCCTCTTCAGAACTTCTTCGCGTATTCCTCGAGCGCTACTCGCAGCACACCGAGCGCTTTTCGGAGATCATCACCGTTGAGCATGAAAGCAAGCCTCACTTCGTTGACGCCCGCGTTACGGCTTGCATAGAATCCCGGCCCCGGAGCCAGCAAAACAGTTTCTCCTTCATGCGCAAACTCCTCGATGAGCCATTTCGCAAAATGCTCAGAGTCTTTCACCGGCAGGCCTATCATAAGGTAGAACGCCCCTTCGGGCTTGTAGAACGTAACCCCGGGAATAGATCCGAGCCCCTCGTAGACGATGTCACGTCGGCGGCGGAATTCCTCGACAATAGGTTGCGTATATGTATGCGGCGACGTCAGCAATGGAACCAAGGCCAACTGTTCAATCGATGCGACGGACAATCGAGCCATCCCAAACCTAAATGCCGACTGCACCACTTCCTTGTTGTGGCTCGCGAGCGCCCCAATGCGGGCTCCGCACACATTGAACCTCTTCGATGTGCTATCGAGAAGAACGGCTTGTTCAGCGATTTCGGGAAAATCAAGAACACTGCTGACAGGAGTGTCGTACGCAAACTCGCGGTAGACTTCATCTGACAACAGGAAAAGACCGTGACGCTTCACGATGTCCACCAGTCGTGACAGCTCCTCACGTGAAAAAATGGTACCCGTCGGATTCGAGGGATTGCAGACCAGAATGCCTCGTGTTCGCGAAGTAATCCGCCGCACAATCTCTTCGGATGGCGGGAGATGGAAGCCATCCTGAATGCGGAGCGGAATCGGGTTCAGCTTCACGTTCGCAATGCTGGCGAAGCCATTGTAGTTGGTGTAGAAAGGCTCAAAGACGATGATATCATCTCCGTAATCACAGATGGCGCACATCGCAAAAACGATAGCTTCGGAGCCGCCTGCGGTTACGATGATTTCCTTCGCTTCCACATCGATGTCGAAAGTCCGGTAGTAGCTCTTCCATGCCTCGAGGGCCTGGGGAAGACCATTCGAAGGTGCGTATGCAAGCGTCGATAGTTTTAGATCACGGATCGTCTCGAACACGATTGGCGGAGTCGGCAGGTCCGGTTGGCCTATGTTGAGATGATAGACCTTGACGCCCGTCTGCTTCCGTGCTTCTGCTATCGCCGAGAGCTTCCGGATCGGCGAATCTTGCGTCAATTTCGCACGAGTCGAAATTGACGGAAGCGAACCAGTAGCGGTATTCCTGATCCTCTCATCCTGCACAAGTGTAGTCATCACCTTTGCTCCGTTCTATACCACGTGACAGCTGTCAACCGCAGCGTCATCAGGCGGCACGGCCGTCCTTGCCCGACGCAACTGAAGGCTCCGGTGCTGAGCTCCTCTCAGATTGACCATCGGGAAAAATCACAACTTTTGAGAGACAGTCCTCGCGGAAGAGACTTTTCGCGATAGCCTGAACATCGTCCTGCTGAACGTTGTTGATCTGCTTTAAGATCGCGTCGATCGAGTTGATATCCTGAAAATACAATTCGGAAGTTCCAAGACGCATCATCCGATGGGGAATGCTCTCGAGACTCAGCATCATGCTCCCCTTCAGTTGTGCCTTCGTGCGATTCAACTCGGCGTTCGAAACCTGCTTCTGGCAAAGTTTTTCAAATTCTCTCAGAATAAGATCGGTAGAGACATCGATATGAAGTTTGTCTGTACCGATATACGCGCTGAAAACGCCCGCATCGCTCATGAGCGTCGCTGAGCTGTACACCGAGTACGCAAAACCGTACTTCTCACGGATATTCTGAAACAACCGCGAGCTCATACCGTCTCCAAGGAGCGTATTTAGCACAAGTATCGGATAGCGCTCCTTGCTCTTAACGCTCCAAGCCTGCGTCCCGATGCAAATATGCGCCTGCTGAATGGGCCTCTTGTACTCTTTTTTCTCAGCCTTGTACTCCCGCGGTTTGATTCTACCGGCAACGCGGGCACGGGGTCGTGGCTTCAGCACGCCGAAATGCTTTTCGGCAAGTGCGACCAACCTTTCGTGCGAAACATTTCCAGCTGCGGCAAGAACCATGTTCTTTGGGATGTAGTGGTTCCTGATATGTTCCACCAGGTCTCTGCGGGTGAACGAGTGGAGGTTTGGCTCAGTTCCGATGACCGGGTATCCCAGTGGATGTCTGCCAAAGAGCGCCTTGTCAAAGTAATCGTGGATGATATCATCCGGGTCGTCCTCGGCGTTCTTAAGCTCCTCAATCACGACGGCTTTCTCTTTTTCGAGATCCTTCTCAGGAATAGTGGCGTTGAGCACCAGATCAGCGAGAACATCCACCGCCAACGAGGCATGCTCGTCCAGAACGCGAGCATAGTAGCATGTATGCTCTTTTCCGGTGAAAGCATTCAAATAGCCGCCAACTGATTCGATGCTCTGGGCGATGTCTCTCACAGAACGATTTGTCGTCCCCTTGAATACCATGTGTTCAATGAAGTGGGAGATCCCGTTCATCGTTGCTGACTCGTCGCGGGATCCAACATCGATCCAGATTCCGACAGAAACAGAACGAACATGGGTCAGCTCTTCGGATACAACGCGAAGACCATTCGGAAGGACAGTCTTTCTGTAGGTCGAATCAATCCGTTCTGATGCTCGAGGAAGAACAAAAGACTTTTGCGACGCGCTCTTCAGATCATGCCTCTCGATCTACACGTATGATATCTGAGAAAACCCATGTACTCTATCCCCCTCAAGCAGAACATGCCTGAAAACATTGGGATAATTTGCATTGAAGATACATTTTTTTGGCAGGAGAGTCAAGGAAATCACCTTTGCTTGCCTGAATCGACAGTTAAAGGAATTGTGCAAACCAAGTATTCAACTCATTGCTCCAACTTTCAGGTTAAACATCGACTTTATTTTTGTTACAACCATGTCAATTGCCACGGTGTTCTCGGCTCCGCGGGGTATGATGATGTCGGCCCAGTGTTTGCTTGGCTCCACGAATTCCAAATGCATCGGTTTGACAGTGTTCATATATTGATTCATCACTGAATCGACGGAGCGAGCGCGCTCAAGGATGTCACGACGAATGCGACGTATCAATCGCTCGTCCGCATCTGTGTCGAGGAAAATCTTGATATCCATCAAGTCGCGCAGCGCCCTCTCGACGAAGATGAGGATCCCCTCCACGATAATAATCTCTTTAGGTTCAACACCACGGGTCTCTTTGAGCCGCTGATGCGTCGTGAAATTATAGATTGGCTGCTCAATCATGTTACCGTCCCTCAATTCCTGAAGATGACTCACAAGGAGATTGCTTTCAAGCGAGTCCGGGTGGTCGAAGTTGATCTTGTCAGGAGCAAGGCCATGGTACGTAGCAAGGTCACGGTAGTAGGAATCATGCTGAATGACCACGACCCTCTCTTCATCGAGTGATTTGAGGATCTTTGCAGTGACAGTAGTTTTACCAGAACCCGTCCCTCCCGCGATTCCAATAATCAATGATTGCATCATGAATCCCTTCGTTGGTATTGACCAAATTGCCGTAGAACCTGGCGGTGACTACGATGATACTTGATCAAGAGCAGTTTCCTCGATGAATATAGGCGATAAATCAAGAAGTATCAACGCTCCGCTCTATTGATAAAGAGAGCTTATTTCACGATCATCCTTCTCAATGCTGATCCCAAATGAGCTCCAGATATTGCTTGGTCTTCTTGTAGCCTTCTACTCCTTTGTTCTACTGGGCTTAGTTGTGGGTATGAGGCAACTCAACTATGACCTCTCGACTGCCAAACCGCTCGTATCGGTCATTGTGGCTGCGCGCAATGAAGAAAGGAATGTCGGCGCACTCCTGGAACGGCTCACCCATCAGGACTACGAAGCTTATGAAGTAATCATCGTCAATGATCGGTCTTTCGACCAAACCGCATCAATCGTCGAACGGTTTCAATCCGAACATCCGAAGGTACAACGGATCGACATCGACTCCGTCGTAACCGATATGCCTGCCAAGAAGAATGCACTCGCCCGGGGGATTGCTTCGAGCAAAGGCGAGATACTTTGCTTCACCGATGCGGACTGCCTGCCCCCATCTGGATGGATCTCAAGCCTTGTGGCTGCTTTTGACGAACGAACTGGACTCGTTGCAGGTTATTCCCCCTATAGCTTCCAACCGGCTCGCGTCGGAAAAACATCTCCTCTCGCCCCTCTTCTTTTCAACTTCGTTGAGTACGAGGAGTTCAAAGGAGCATTGTGGGCTGCCGGGGCAATCGGGATGCGGAAAGCCTGGTTGTGCACCGGCCGGTCGCTGGCATATCGCCGTGCCGTCTATGAAGAAGTCGGGGGTTTTGAAAAAATCAAACAATCCATAAGCGGGGATGACGACCTCTTCCTCCAACTCGTACGTCGTGAAACATCGTGGCACATTCGCTACGTCACTGCAGTCAAGAGTTTTGTACCCACGATCCCTCCACCTGATTTCGGCCAATTCATACGACAACGTGTCCGGCATTTCTCAGCGGGAAGGCACTTTCCCATCTCGATGAAGATCTTCTTTCTCACGTTCCATGCCGCTAGTCTTCTTGTCCTCCTCTCGTTCGTTGGGTCGATCATCTTCGATCAGACCGAAGTGCTCTTGTGGCCCTATCTGTGCAAATGCATCGTAGATTCCATGGTTTTCTTCGCCGCTGCTCCCGTCTTTGGCCAGAGGAAATTCGCTTCATCCTTCTTACTTATGGAAGTTCTTTACATTCTGTATAATGTGCTTATCGGCCCTTTAGGATTCATAAAGCATTTCGAATGGAAACCAGAGAAGAACTGATGAGCGAATTGGAACAGCCACGCAGTCGGCTTCGCTCGATCGTCTTGCTTGTAGGTCGAGCTCTCCTTGCGGTTATTCTCCTCGTACTCTTGTTCCAGTTTGTCAACGTATCGGATGTCGTAATGTGCTTTCTGACAGCGCGAATCGAGTACCTCGCCGGTGCTCTCCTCCTTGTGGTTCCCAATCTTGGACTTCAAATGCTCAAGTGGAGATACTTCGTCCGGTTGATAAACCCGCAAAGCACAAATTTCGAGACCGCTGCGTCACTACTTTTTGGGATCTCACTGGGAACGGTGACACCAGGGCAGATTGGTGAGTTTGGAGGTCGCGCACTGAGGCACACCTCTATACCAGTTGGGGCAATCGTTGGCCTGACAATGGTCGACAGACTCCAGATGATGTGTGTCATGGGTATCGCCGGCACGGCAAGTCTGACAATTCTCCTCCACCTGGGAACGGTCTTGACGGCATTGATTGTCGGCCTCGCTGTTGTGGCTTTCCTGGGCCTTTTCTTCAATCCAAAGGTCGTTCCCTTGCTGATTTCTCGCGTACGTCTCAAGATGCTTCGACGGCCCTGGGTTCAAGACTTCAACGAAGCCATTGCGGTCTTTCAATCTCGACATTTAATCATTGCCCTGCTCCTTTCCGTGACGTTCTATTTGGTCATCTACCTGCAGATGTTCATCCTTCTCAATGCGTTCTCGAGCGTCAAGCCTGGCGATGCTTTCCTTGGATTTGCGGCGATGATGTTCTTGAAGGCGCTTATACCTTTTTTTCTTGGAGATCTGGGCATTCGAGAGGCAAGTTCTGTGTATTTTTATTCTCTCCGAGGCATTGCTACTGCGACTTCGCTTGATGCATCTTTGCTCTTGTTCGTGATCAATGTTCTCTTCCCGTCGATCCTCGGATTGTTCTTTGTGCCGAAGCTTCCATCAAAATGATTACTCTGGTAACGACAGTTATCCTCCTCCTTTTTCTCGGATCCTATCTGAGGTTCTTGTGGAACGTGCGGGAAGGCCTGAAGTCGACAGCGATGCCTTCGAGCGCCATCACCCCAATCGTGAGCGTCATCGTCGCTGCCCGAGATGAAGCAGACAATATCCATGAGTGCGTGCAAGCACTCACTCAGCAGTCGTACGATCCAACGAGGTATGAGATCGTCATTGTAGATGACCATTCCCAGGATCGCACGCGTGAACTTGCGAACGAGTTGGCTGCGAGAGACATCCCGCCAAAGATCCTTGTCCTCTCCCTCACGGGACATGAAGGGCTTCACGGCAAACCCGCGGCGATCGCCCTTGGAATTGAGAACTGCAGCGGGGAAATCATCCTCTGCACGGACGCTGACTGCGTAGTTCCTTCCGGTTGGATCGCATCGATGACAGGATGTTTCGAGCCTTCTGTGGCATTTGTCGCTGGGCCTGTTCTCGAACTACCAGCGGGTTCTTTCCTCTCACATCTCGAGAGCCTCGAGTTTCTCGGATTGATCACAACGGGGGCAGGCCTCATCGGCTCGGGTACTCCGATTATCTGCAATGGCGCGAACATCGCCTACCGCAGAACGGCCTTTCAACAGGTAAACGGATTTGGCAATGGACCCGCTTCATGCGACGACGAGACATTGATGCAGCGCATGGTGACGAGGAGGGCTGGCCGAGTCGTCTTCAACTCGGATCCAAAAGCTATTGTGACAACGCTGACCCCGCCCACACTTCGTGCGTTCTGGAGACAGAGGACCCGGTGGGCGTCGAAACGCGGCCACTATGAAGACGGATCCATTCTGCGGAGATTACTTGTTTTGTACGGGTTCTTTCTCGTCCTTTTTCTCGCGGCGTTTCTTGCTCTGATAGAACCCGCGCTGTCGTTCCCACTTTTCACGGTCGTCCTCCTCAAGATGCTGGGTGAATGGAGTGTCTTGACAACAGGATCTCAATTATTCCAGCAACGAGTTCGCGCTAGTCAGTTTCTCATTGCAGAGCTTTTCCACGTTCCGTATATTGTTTTTGCAGCGCTCATTGCACAGTTCAGCCCCATGCGCTGGAAGAAGAGGACATTGGAACAATGAGCTTCCTGAACTCGGTGGTTGCACCTGCCTTGTTTCCATCAATACTCTGGCGCACAAGTGAGCGGTCGGTTCACATCACCTTCGATGACGGTCCCCACCCTGCTGCTACTCAGACGGTGTTAAAGATACTACACGCGCGGGGAATTCGAGCAACCTTCTTCTTGGTTGGCAGAAACGTGCAACAGTATCCGGAAATTACTCGAGAGATCCTCCTTGAGGGACACTCAGTTGGAAATCACACTCAGACGCACCAAGTGATGTTCCTCAGATCTGCAGATGTTCAGCGGGATGAGATTCAGGCGGCGAATGAGGTCATCGGAAAGTTCTTGAATTCGAAGCCACGCTTCTTCCGACCTCCGTATGGCTATTTCGATCTCCGGACTCTCAACATTGCCAGGACCGAGGGTCAAAGAGTTGTGATGTGGGATGTCGACTCGCGCGATTTCTCAACTTCACGCCCCGAATCCATTGAGCGCTCAGTGACGAAGAGCGTTACGCCAGGCTCCATCGTCCTTTTTCATGATAACGCCTCGACGGCCGGGTCGATAGGAGCCTATCTTGAGCTTGTCCTGGACCACCTACTCCAACGTGGCTTCCAGTTTTCCGTCTTGCCGATATGATGCTCGAATACCTTCTTGCGACATTTATTCTCCTCTATCTTGTTCAGATCGTCGTTGTCCTGTTTGCCGTTCTCCTTCCACGAGATGTGATAGACTCAACCGCTCGACCAGCGATGTCCGTCGTGATCGCGGCGCGCAATGAGGATCAGAACCTCGAAGACTGCCTCGAATCAGTGCTGCACCAAACCTACCCAAACGACCTCTTCGAGGTTATCGTCATCAATGATCACTCGACAGATGGGACAGAGTCAATCTGTCGGAAGTTTGCGTCGCAGTACACGAACTTTTCATACCTGAATGCCCGAGAGGACCAGCAGCTGCGCGGGAAAACAAACGCCCTGGATCAAGGCATCGAGAAAGCGCGTGGGGACGTCATCCTCGTTACTGATGCCGACTGCACGGTCCTTCCTACATGGGTTGAATGGACTGCAAAGCGGTACGGAAAGACAGTCGGTATTGTTGGTGGCCTGACGCTTCAGAAGGCTTCCAGGTGGTTTGAGGGCATGCAGTCGCTCGATTGGGGATTTCTCCTCGGAATGGCGGCCGCCACAATGTCCCTTCGCATTCCCCTGAGCACGATCGGCAACAATCTTTCTTTCAGGAAAGCAGCCTACAATGATGTTGGTGGGTACAGGACAATCCCTTTCAGCGTCACAGAAGATTTTATGCTCTTCCAGGCAATTGTCCGAACGAAAAAGTGGGACTACATTTGCCCCATTGACCCGCGCGTCCTTGTGATGAGCCAGCCCTGTTCCAGCTGGAAAGAGCTTTTTCGACAGAAGCAACGTTGGGGCAAAGGAGGGCTCGACATGAAATTCAGCGGTATGGTAATTATGGTTATTTCATTCGGACTGGATGCGCTGATCCTTCTTACGTTTGCCTTCAGCAGTCAGATCGGGGCATTAGGGGCTCTGCTGCTGAAAATGGGAGGGGATTATTTCTTCCTGCGCACGATCATGAAGAAACAGGGACACCTCGCATTGCTGAAGTACTTCCTATGGTTTGAAAGCTACTTCATGTTCTATGTTTTGGTCTTGCCCTTCGTTGTGTTCCTCGGTGGCCGAGTCGTCTGGAAAGGGAGAACATATTGACTCACTCCCTCCAGGAGTTGTGGTTTCTCCCCCTTTTACTTTATGCTGAAACCCACTACCGGTTTCGATATTTTCTTAGCTTCCTCAGCAAAAGCGAACCCGAGCTGATCGCCGATGCCCCACATCGACTCGAGCCCAATCGTAGGCTGCCGGTCTTGATCCTTGTGAAAGACGCACATCTCTTCCCTTGCACCCTCAAGCAAGTCTCCATCGAAGTCCGTCAAGATCAACGCATCATACAACAGGGCGACCATTTAGATCAGCCGATCGAACTAGACCAGAAGTTCTTCTGGCATATTATCTATCTGGACTTGCCCTCCGGATGTGGTTGGGTACAACTTGATATTCGGATGACGCTCGATCTGAACGGGAAATCGAAATCGTATCACAACGACAATCATCGAACGTCGACACATCAGCCCCTGAGAGTTTTCCTGGCAAAGGATCCGCTTCCTCGTTTTCCGGACTTGCACTTGGGCGACCCACACACCCATTCGAACTTCACTGATGATCAAGTCGAGTTTGGAGTACCATTGGCTCCAGCTTGCGAGCTCGCACGAGCATTGGGACTATCCTACTTCTGCGTAACTGATCACTCGTATGATCTTGACGACCATGTTCACTCGTATCTTACTAATGATCCCGATCTTGAAAAGTGGCAAACCTTTCAATCTGAAGTCGATCGTCTTGGTAGTGAGCTCCGTGACTTTGCAGTCGTGCGGGGAGAGGAGGTATCGTGCCGGAACAGTGTCGGGAGAAACGTCCATCTCCTTCTCTTCGGTCAGAGAAAGTACATTCATGGCTCAGGTGATAGCGCTGAACGATGGCTACAAACGCGAAGCGAGTACAGCGTACCCGAAGTGCTGCGACTCAAATCGGGCGGGTCGGCAGCGTACGCTGCGCACGCAAAAGAGCCTGTCCCCTTCCTGCAACGACTCCTGCTCGGGAGAGGTATCTGGACTGACCAGGATCTGGGAGAAGATGGAATGACAGGGCTTCAATTGCTCAATGGCATGCTCGACAATGGTTTTCGCGAAGGATATCGATCGTGGGTAAAGCAACTTCTCAAAGGCAAGAGACTGCTTGCGATCGCGGGCAATGACGCACACGGCAACTTCAACCGTGCCCGGCAAATTGGGATCCCGTTCATTGCGATCCGCGAAGGCGTTCATCAAATCTTTGGTAGAATGCGGACAGGAGTGTTCGTGAACGGGACGGTATCTGAGGAAACGGTCACCAAAGCCCTTCAGAGTGGAAACTCAATCGTGACAGACGGCCCTGTCGTTCGAGCTTCTGTTCGGGGATCGTCTGGCCATGGATCAGGTTTCGGGGGCTCTGCAACCGCAGGCGGGATCGATCTCGATCTTGAGGTTCATTCAAGTCCCGAGTTTGGAGAGATCACGTCCATTCATATCATGATTGGGAAAACCGGAGATACATCAGAGCGAACAGCGTTCAGGTTTGAGGGTAAGCAGGGATTCATCTCGCAGAGGCAGGTTTCGCTAAGAGAGGCAGCAGCCAGCTACGTACGGATCGAAGCATGGACTTCAGAAGACAATTCATTTGACCGACAACCGCACTTCTGTTTCACCAATCCCATTTGGGTCTCCGAGCATATGTAGCCCATTTTGTTTTGTTATCGAAGAAGGTAGAAAGCCAAACGCCCTCCATCGGAGGGCGTTCACATTCTGGCACGACAAGTGCTCGGGATCAGCCGCGATGCCGGGCGCTGGGAATCGCAAGTCTCTTCAGCTTATACCGAAGCGTCTGTTCGGTCATTCCGAGAAACAATGCGGCCCTCGACTGGTTGAATCCAAATCTCGTCAGCGAACGCTCGATGATACCTTTCTCAAT
>QYQB01000108.1 GCA_007280275.1 bacterium
ATTCTTCCCTTTTCAACAATGCTTCCGAAGTCTTCCCTACTCCCCTCGGCTTCCGTTCATCGTAAGTGTCCAATCCTTCTTTTGCATCAGGTTCAACTCCAATTTCTACGCCGTTGATCACCTCAACTCCCGTTGTGACGTCAACCTTCAACCGCCAGCCCTTGCTGCTCGCACCTGCCAATTGCTCCATCTTTGTGAAGATGCTATTGTACGGCACTCTCAAGCCAGTCAGCGTTGGATTGGGAGAACCATTGAATAGATAGTAGCCTACATACGGTTGGAACGTCGTCGATGCCTTGAACGAACTGTCGAATCCGAATATCGAGGCACTGATCCCATTGACGGTCTGTATCTTCGACCACTGGATGGGAGCAGTGAATGGATTTGTTACAATATTCCAGCCTGAGCGGAGCGGGAGAACCACTTCCTGATCAGTGTTCAACGGTGCAGACGCGATACTCCGATCCACACTTATCGGCCGCATCGAAATCACCCAGAATCCTCTGCCGATACTGAACTTGAAGTTGGAGCTACCGTCAAACGGTATGAGATAGTTGCTTGCTGCGCCATTGTCCCAGTACGCCTGCCAATCGACGTTTTGAGTTCCAGTGAGCAAAGAATTCAACGCGAGGTCACTAGCACCCGGCAGGCCGAAAAGTTTGTATTCGGTAGGAGCATAGTCGGCGGCCTTATTCCTGGCGGCGAATCCGAGCGAGGTATTGATCGCCATTGTCGACTTGTAGGCCGGAACGGTCGTAAAGCTCCAGGTTTCTGATGTGGCTTGTTCGCCTGAGTACCCAGTTGCAATGACCCGCCAGTAGTATGTTGTGCTATCCTGAAGCGGACCAAGCTGGCGGCTCTTTGCCGTGATGCCGGAATCCTGGAGAACATAGCTTGTGAAGAACGAACTCTTCGAGACCTCCAGGCGATAGCGGGACACACCTGGCGTTGCGTTCCATGTCAAGGTTGTGAGCAGCGGTATGGTCCCAGCACCATTTGCTGGAGTTGCCAGACGAACGGAGGGAGCAAATAAGAGGTCAGAGACCACAAGCTGCGCATTGCCATGGCGCTGACCGCTATTAGCTGTTCTCGACCTGTCGGTGACAGTTGCTGCAATGTCGTCATCAAACGGCCAATAGCCGACAAGCCCAGATTCATCGCCGATGAGCAACTTATTCATGTTGTCCTTAATCTGGGATTGAGTCCGCGCGTAGCTCCAGATGCGGACCTCGTCGATATCGGCATATGCGGTCGATATCAAGGGGTAAATGGGTCTTTCACCAAGCGTTATAGGTTCTTTAGAATTGGTTGAGAGCACAATCGGCTGGCTCACAACCAGTTGGCCATTCACATAGACACTCGCATTTGTGCCATCATGAGCGACCGCGATGTGATACCATCGGCTCAAATTGAAAGCACTGACAAGTTGAATGTACTTTTCGGATGCCCCCGATGGAAAAACTAGCGCAAGGTTCATTGGCATGTTATTGTCTGGTAACCTTATTTCGTACCCACCTAGATTGCTGGGCTCGCCACCACGCTTGTCGATAATACTGTGCGCATGCGCCAACACCATAGACACAGAGTTGATCCGGAACCAAAGCTCGATTGTCATTCTTGAAGGGACGAGACTGTCTGAATGAGGAATCTCCACATAGTCGCCGGGTCCAGAAAAGTGCATTGCCTTGAGGCTTGTCAAGGCAGCCGAGGCCACAAAGCTCAACAGGGCTCCTTTCTGCTTTCCGGCAGTATTCTGGGCCACAAGCCGGTAGTAGAATCTCGAGTTGGGGTTGATCCCGGCCACCGTCGCCGATACCGAAACGAGGCCGGTGCCAGATCCGATCGTTTGAGCCGGCGTTTGATTGATCGAAAGCGTATCCGCCCCCCACTCAAAATACGCTGTTGTTGCTACTCCATTAGGGTTGACAGTCCCATTCAGTGTGACTGTTGTCAGCCCGATGTTCGTTATGGAGCCGGTTGTCACGATAGGAGCAAGAGGAGACACAGGCGTAGTCACGCCCGATGCAGAACTCTTCGCGCCTTCAAACCCTGTAGAGTCTACAGCACTGACTCGGTAGAAAAACGTCGTGCCCGAGGAGAGCCCTGCGTTGGAAAACTGGAGTGACGTTGTGCTGTCGATAAGCACAACATTCGTGGAGTCAGTGCCCCTATAGATTTTGTAGCGCATGAGAGGTACTCCACCGCCTCCCGTTTGCCATGTCAAATTAGCCGCCAGGCCCGCCAAAGTGGCGGAGAAGTTTTTGGGCGGAAGCTGCAGGTTGAATTCTTGCGGCGAGCGGGCTTTGTTTGAGACACGGACTTCGTCAATTAGACCTTTGAAGTAAACCGGTCCGCGTCTTTCCCTTCCTATTACGAGATTGTCAGTAGATCCGATTACCCCTGTTAGCAAGGGAGCAATCCCACTCGTGTTGAACAAACCATCTAAGTACATCTTCCCTGTTTTGGTAACTCGATCAAGCGTCAAGGCAACATGATGCCACTTCCCGTCATTGAGCGCAGTAGAAGTCAGAAGTCCATTCCACTCGGACAGCGTGTCTGTCTCGTTGGCAATTTCTCCCAGAGGTTTGTTTTCCCGGATCATTATTTGATAGCCACTTAGAGTGAACGACGCCGGTGCTTTGGCGATAATCCCTGCAAACTCCCTCTGGGATTCACTAAAATTCACCCATGCCTCCGCCGTGAAACCATCTGTTGCTTGTATGTTGAGGGAATTTGAATGCATCACGTTGACAAAATCGGAGATACCATTGAATCTCCTTGCCTTCCCGAATCTTCCGTCCGCAATTGTCGTCCCGGTTGCCGTGGCGTTGTTGCCGTAACTGCTCGCATCGCTCGAAGTCAAGCCGCTGGTTTCGTTCATGTGAAGAAGGAGGACAGTGTTGGCATCGGGCGCATACTCTCCCAGCAAAGTCCCACTCATTAACGTCGTGAAGCTGAGAATAGATCCTTCTTTCGCTCCCGCGCTATTCTGGCCAACAACACAATAGTAGTACGCGGTGTTTGGGATCAAGTCAGTCAAATTGGCTTGAACGTCTACAGCCAAGAGGCCTGAACCGATCGATTGTGGAGAGGTGATATTGTAGGATGCCAAAGTGTTGCTTGTTCCCCACTCGAAGAAAGCCGTGGTCGCTAAACCATTTGGATTGACAGTGCCGCTGAGAGTAGCAGTTGCTGAGCCGATGTTCGTTGCAGATCCAGTCGAGACGATTGGAGTCGGAACCGGCGCGGCTGCAACAGCTGTCGCCGAATAGCTCGTCGCCCCTTCGAAGCCTGTCACATCAACAGCTCTAACGCGGTAAAAGTATCTTGTGCCGGCGACAAGACCCGTGTTCGAGTAGACGGTCGACGTCGTGGAATCGAGAAGAGAGACATTGCTGGAGTCTGCACCTCTGTAAATCCGGTAGCGCAGCAAACCAACAGCCCCACCGCCGTTTTGCCAGCTAAGATTTATCGAAGTACCTGAAGCCACTGCGGAAACACTCCTTGGCGGCAGCTGGAGGTTGAATTCCTGAGGAGTGCGAACTTTGTTGGAGACGCGGACTTCGTCAATCACGCCGACGATGTTATTGGTCGGACCGCCGATGTTCAGAGATCCCGTATTTTCATCGAAATCTGCGTAGTCGGTTGTCAATTGACGAGTGCTTTGAACTCCGTCTATGTAAATCGTCACCCATCCCGAACTTCGCACGACGCCAAGGTGGTGCCACTTGTCGTCATTGATCGGCTGTTGCGATGAGAATCCCATTGCTGTTCCATCTGCCCTTTGTGAGAAGAATGATAGGCATCCTGGAGCAGCCCCCCCCATGAGTCCGAGATTCAGGCTCCACTCGCGATTCGCCGCCGTTTTTCTGTACAACAACCGATGAGGCAATGCCGATGTCGTTTTCAGCCACAACTCCGCGGAGAAATCTCCTGTACCAAACGTCAGCGACGAAGACGCTGGGATGGCGATGTTGGCTGACAAAGACCCATCAAACGCGCGTGCTGAACCAAATCTACCGGGGGATCTTATTGTTGCACCATTGCCGGCCGAACCGTGATTGACGAAGTTGCTTGCGTCGCCTACCGTCGATCCTCCACTATCATTCATGTGAAGAAGGAGAACGGTGGATGTGTCGGGGACATATTCGCCCAGCATTGGACTTGCAACGGTCGAGAATTTCCAGGTCGATGACCAATTGCTTTCGCCAATTGCACTCGTTGCCATAACATGCCAAAAGTATTGAGTGCCGAGTTCCATGCCGCTTACTGCCTTTGCTGTGTCAGAAACTGGGGCATCAAGGAACAACGAGCTTGATTGGAAGCTGGAGTCGCGTGCAACTTGCAGCTGATAGGCTGCTGCCCCTGACACACGGCGCCAACGGAGAGGCAAGGTCGTCGGCTGATTAATTGTGTTGTCCGCGGGAGAGACGAGGGCAGGCGCTTGAAGAGCTGCCGCACCGACTCGAAATGTGAATGTCGATGAGTTCGGACTTTGGGCCACATCGCTCCAAGCCTGCACACGCCAGTAATATTTTCGGCTTGAGAGCTCAATCACTTTGTAGGTTGTATCTACGACACCAGGTATATCGAGGACAAGTGAACCGACTGCAAATGTAGCGTCGCTTGAAACCTGGAGATGATATTTCGCCGCGCCTGCTACCCGTCCCCAAAGTAGCGTCACAGTTGACCCGTGACCCGAAGTACTATTGCCCGGGGCAGCCAATTGAGCCCGAGGAAGAACAATGGGATAATTGCTCCTGAAGAGACCGGCTCCATAGGTCGTCGCGTAGAGATATGACTGTGCATCCAATCCCAATAGTGAGTAACCAAGTGGTATGCCACTACTAAACTGAACCCAGGTGGCACCATCGTCCGTGGAACGGAGGATGTCAAATCCTAAGCTGGCGTAGATTGCACCACTCGCCGTAATGAGGATGCCATATACTTTTGACAGTGGACTGTAAACTCCTGACCAACTAACACCCCTGTCGGTGCTCCGGTAGATCCTCCCTTCGCCCGTTCCCAGATAGACATTTCCACTTGAGTCAATCGCTGAGGAGCAGATGTTCCGATCCTGAATTCCCGTGGTGCTGGCTATCCATGAGTTGCCGTAGTCAGTTGAGCGAAAGACACCTCCCTTCTCAGTTCCTGCGAGCAGAATGCTGTTCCCAGGGAGAACCAGTAGAACCTGGACATTCAAGTCCGAGAGCCCGGCATTTTTCGTCTGCCAGAATAGCCCCCTGTCTGTGGAACGATAAATGCCTGTTTGTGCTACCCCGGCATAGACATAATCATTGGTTGTATCGATCGTTATCGCATTAACCTGATCTATTCCATCCTTCACTTTGCTCCAGGAAATACCTTCATCCGTGGAAAGATAAATTATGCCATTGGGAGGATTGGCTCCCGCTGCAAACAGATCACCATGTGAATTGAATGCGATTGAAAACGTAAACCGTGACGAAGGATCGGTCTTTACCCTGCTCCAAGTCTGGCCATTGTTCGTCGTCCGACTTAAGGAGGAATTCCCGGCACCGACGAAGAATTGTCTTCTCGGCCCAACCACCATACTGTTTACAGAGGTATTCGTGAAACCCTGGATGCACTGTGTCCACGTTGCACCATTGTCGGTAGTCCGATAGACCCCATCACCTGCACTCATTCCGACAAACGCATATCCTTCAAGATTGACGGCAACCGAACTCACCGAATACTCTTGCGATTCAGTGCTTATCCATGAGTTGCCCTTATCGGTGCTTTGGCATACGAGCGTACCTCCTGCTGCATATGTTCTCCCTGTTGATGTAATCGCAATTGAGTAGCAATTAATCGGGCACCTTGCCCAAGTTGCACCGTTGTCTGTCGAGGAAAACAGTGCTCCACCCAATGATGCATAGATCTTTCCCTCGACACTTGCTGCGAGTGACGCGCCCCAGATGTACGAATGAATCGGTGAGTTAAGCTTCGTCCATGAATCTCCGTTATCCGTGGAACGATACAGGTCGGCGCTATCGGAACACGCGAGAACATCCCCGTTGGGAGTTGCGGCAAATGTGAGGATGTTTCCCGACGTGAGCGTTTTCGACCAGGTTTGGCCATGATCGCTCGACCGGTAGATCCCTCCCCCTGTGCTGTTATAATTCACAGCTCCAGTAAAAACGAATCCACGCGAGTTCTGCACAAACCCGTAGATGTCATTATCGGGGAGAAGGCTGGTCCATGTCTCGCCATTGTCTACGGATCGTCTTCCTCTTGTTCCTCCCGAGCTGCCAGAAGTGTACACGATTCCTTTGTCATCGACGAAAATGGACGCGAAGTGCCCAGGGTTGCCTACGCGCGTCCAGCGATCGCCATTATCTGTCGACCGATATACTCCTCCCCCCCAAGTTGCGGCGAAAATATGGCCGCTTGAATTCAGGGCCAAATGCCGCACCTGTGCTCCATATGGACCATCGCACTGCGCGAACAGTGTCGTCTGAGTTGGCAGTGCGACCACCGGCTGTATAGTGAAACTCCACGCAGCAGAGAATGAACTCGATCCTAGTAGGTTTCGCGCACTCACTCGCCACCAGTACTTGATTCCCTTGACAAGACCATCAACGACTTTCGACGTGTCAACGACAGTAGAATCATCAAGAAAGAGCGCTCCACGAAATAATTGATCTCCAGAGATCTGGACGCGGTACCCTGTCGCTCCTGCCGATCTACTCCATTGTACAGTGAGAGATGTTGACTGATTTGTGGCGTTGTGAAAGGGCGAACTCAACGTCGGAGTGCCAACAGGAACCTGATCCACGACAACTCCTACCGCATAGCTCTTCGCCCCTGCAAATCCCGTTGAATCGACAGCGCCGATGCGATAGAAGTACTTCGCACCGGGAGAGAGCCCTGAATTGGAATATTGGAGTG
>QYQB01000217.1 GCA_007280275.1 bacterium
AAGCCTTTATCGCCCTGGTCGTTGCTGATGACAAATCCATTTGTGGCTTCCATCTCCTTCTTCTTGTCCAGAATTTTTCCTCGCTCCAGGTTATCGACGGCTGACGCAAAGAACACCACATGATCGCCCAGATTCCCAAATAATTTCAACCCGTTCGTCCGCCTAGAGAATCGTTGACCCACGTCGTCGGCAAAGATTTTGTATGCGAGGATCGGTTCGACCACGACCGAGTTGCTCTCATCCGCGATCGATAGAGATAGCGCGCTTATCCCTTGCATGAATCGAAAGTGCAGGTCGTCAGCGAAGACAGGATTAAAGCGCAGGTTTTCGAGTCCGACGCGTGCAGTGTCGAAGGGGGAGTAAGCACGAGTAAAATCATTCACACGCAACGAAGGATGCAGGATAGCAAGACGTTCCAATGCCTGATTATCAGGATGAAGGAGGTCAGCGTTGAACCGAACGGAGATGGAATGACCATTGACCTGGGCGCGAGCGGCGCCTAAAACAATGACAGAGAACAAAAGCACACGCTTCATTGTCCCATAACCCAACGACCTCATACCCGACCAGCCCCCTTGACCTGCTAAGCTCTTATCTCCATGAATGTCGCTCGGCAATTGCGCATATTGATTTAGGTGCGATTCGCAATAGAACTTGCCACGGATTATCATATGCTGGCACAGGATGTCGCTGTGCGATGAAGGAGGTGATTACTTACTCTCTTCACATAGTGTTTCTACTTGGGAATGATATAGTAAAATACCGCACCAAGATATTCCCATAGCATCGAACGGGTTTCTTGCAAGGCATCGGCTCCTGGCACTAAACTGAAAAGACCCAACTTCCCCGACTCGAGAAAGTCACAGGGCGCCGGGATCACAGGTATGCCGAATTTGCGAAAGGCGGCCATTGCGCGGGGCATGTGCACAGCACTTGTGACCAAAAACACCGCTTGCGCCGCTTCGCTTTGCACGATTGGTGACACAAACAGCGCTTCTTCGTACGTTGTACGGCTGGACGTTTCTAAACGAATATCGGCGGACGGAATGCCCATCGAGATGAGCCATTCGCCGGAAACAGCACTGAGGGCAAACTTGCTGCCGGAAAGATGGCCACCAGTGAGGATGATCGTACAGCTACGATCCTTCGCCTTGATTTTCCGATAAAGCCGTATGCCTTCGCTGAGACGTAGTATGGCCAAATTCGCGGGCACCGCCGGAAGTCGAGAGAAACTCACCTCTACCCCTTCCACAATACCCGCGCTCAGCACGATAATCGCATTTGTTTTTTGGATATGCGACTCTTGCACAGGCGGGAATTGTTCCAGACCGCTGGCAAGCAAATGCAAAACCGGTTGGATAGACAACAGGTACAGACCGGCGGCACCGATAATGGCAAGCGTCCGCAGTGTTTTCCGCAACGATGGATCGGTAACGAACCGAGTCCTATAGACGCAGTAGGCCAACAATAAAATAAAACAGCCAGGCGGCATCAGCCAGCCGACAACAACTTTATAGAATACGGTCCACATCGCGCATCCCTTCACCTTCAACCATATGTGCCAATAGTGAACATGTTACGCTCGCCATCTGACCTAACGTTTGGTGGTCCATATTGAAGTTCACCCAATGGCTGGAGAACTTTGCAGGGAGACTGAGGCGGGATGAATATGCTCTTGAAACTTTCCGTTTCAAGAGGCCTTACGGAAGTATTTCATTACCAACAGCATGTAACGTCACACCCGATTGGCGTGCTCAACCTGATCTGAAAATCGCTCATTCACCCTGTGTGCCAAAGCAGATGATCATTTCTTGAGATTAGACCTTTTTCTATTTCTTCCTTGATAATAGGGGATTATCTGATTTGGGCTAATCACCACCTTCGTTTTTCTGCCCATAAAGTAGACAGAATCCGCTGCGTCAATGTTGTACGACTCAGGGATTATTCGATCAAAGTATTGCAGCCACGAAAACAACAATTTGAAAACTTTGCCTATTCCCCAAGACCTGAACAACGCTCTCGCGAAGTGCTCAATACTCCACGCTAGGTGCGTCCCCGCACCCGCAATCACGCCTGAATCAATCAACTCGAATTGTTTGAACAGGTATCTGTGTCCACTTTCTGTAAATCTCGTGAAATCCAAGGGACCTTCATGTACCTGTTCCAGAAAAGGGGTCTCAGCATATACAATGGCGTTATCTTTAAGCACACGATGGATTTCTCCTACAACTTGCTGCGGATCTAGTACGTGCTCTAGTACATATTGGATCACAACGCAATCAACAGAGTGACTAGCGAGCGGTATTTTGTGGGCATCTGCAATAAATTGAACATTTGGCGAATTATATATATCGAAAGAGAGCAATTCAATATTGTCATCCGCATACAACGGCTCAGCACCTCCTCCAATCTCGCCCCCACCGACAACAAGTAGCCGTGATCGTCGTTTGTCATTCAATAGACGCTGTACCGCAGCGAGATTCTTTTTGCTAGTTGGATGGACAGGAGAGATCACATCTCTGAGACGTTTTCCAATTGGACCTACATTGTCACTCCGTGCAACAATACTATTCCCCATAGAGGAAAAGAAGTCTTCAATGTTCATTACGAAAGTTTCAAAATCAATTAGCACTGGTTTTCCGTCAATATATCGATATGAAAAGATTTTGTCGATGGTTTGTGCGGACTCGATGCCAAAATCCAGCGCCTGACCCGTTTTGGGACATCTTAGATCGTTCTTAATAGTGTCCAAAGGAAGGATCAAATGACTACTACTCCAGATTGGTGATCAGAAAGAACTGCTAGCACTTCACCCAATTGTTCGAAATATTAGGACTTATCTTTACAAATCTTGTCGCTGCTGAATGCCTTTGTTTGGAGTCCAGAAGGCGCATCTTTGATTGCCACTCAAGCGTAGGAGTGACATTAGGGGCCACAACAGCTTTTTCGAGATGGCACCTAGTGTGAGACACCTTCTTTACGGAGCACCGTCATGAACGTTCTCAAAATGATTTCTATGTCAAAGAGAAAAGAACGATGCCTGGAATAGTAATCGTCTAATTCAACTTTGATCGGAATTGAAAGTCCATCTCTCCCATTAATCTGCGCCCATCCAGTGAGACCGGGAGTAAGCAATTGAATACCTTTTGCCGTCCTCAACGCGATGAGATCATTCTGATTGAAAAGGGCTGGCCGCGGGCCGACAAAGCTCATTTCCCCACGCAAGATGTTGAACAATTGCGGAAGTTCGTCAAGACTCAGTTTGCGGAGTATACTTCCTACAGGGGTCACATAGCGAGCCGAATCAACTAGAAGATGCGTTGCTACAGGCAGAGTATTGTTTTTCATCGTGCGAAATTTCGCCATTCTGAACACTTCATTGTTCCGCCCCACCCTGCCAGACCAATACAGCACTGGTCCCTTCGATGTCACCTTAACAACGAAGGCAATCAGCAACATGGGTATTGCCATGAGTGTCACACCCAAAACTGCAGCAAAGAAATCAAAACAGCGTTTCATTGCTTGGAAAAGCTCCTAAAAGTGTGCAATAATCCATCTCTTGCAGAGATGGGTAGTCTATCAATGCCAATGGCGTTCTTTATCTTCTTGTTGGAAACGACAAACGATTCTGTCATTTTTCTCAGTCTTTCACCGTTCAGAGGAAGGTGCAATAGGTCACCTGCAGCGGCGATTGCTTGGATCAGGGCTTTGGGGAGATTCCAAATTCGGGCTTTCCTATGTAATGATTCTGCAACGAGACGAATCAATTCGGTAGTAGCCACTGGTTCATCATCGCAGACATGGTAAATGCCGGGTTCGATTGACCTGCTGACGATCTCATTGATCAAAAACACGAAGTTTTGTATCGAAGTGAAGGAACGTAGATTGTCAAATCCACCTAGCGGATAAGGGATGCCTCTCTCAACCACTTTGTACAAGAGATTCAAGTTCCCCTTGTTTTCAGGCCCGTGTATCATGCATGGTCGCAATATGTAAGCCCTTTGTTGTAGCTGAACTCCAGCGTTGAGGATGTAGCTCTCTGCCGCGAGTTTTGATTTCCCATACGGCGTAGAAGGATTTGGAATTGCCTCCTCTGTCAGACAGTCAGCTGACACAGCATCAGCGACTGCTTTCACGGAGCTGACAAAGATGAACTTTCTTGACTTTGACTGCAAAAAGGCCTGGTAGATCTGCTCGGTCAGCCCAACATTTACATCATAGTATTCCTGTTCATGTGTCCTTTGGGCAGTGTCGTGCGCCTTCCCAGCAAGATGGATGATGCAATCTACCTTTTCGATCTGACCAACCTTCGCCCAGCCAAGATGCCTGCTCACAGAATTGCCAATATAGAGATCAACCCCGATGAGCTCATGTTCTCTCAATGCGACCGTAAGGTGAGAACCAAGGAAGCCGTTATATCCGGTAACTAGTATCTTCATATCTGTCTGATCAATTCGCTTTGCTATCCTCAAAACGCCAAATACTGCTGCCCTCTAGCAACACTAATTGCCCTTTGGTCCAGCACTAAAATCTATGGCATCTGCCGCCTTGTAGTACTCTTTGTACCATTTGACAAACGACTTGACTCCTTGATTGATATTGGTTTGAGGTTTGTAGCCAGTTGCAGACACGAATTCTCTTGTATCTGCCCAAGTAGATACAACGTCCTCGGGTTGCATGTCAAGCATCTCTTTTCTTGCTTTTTTGCCCAGCTCGGATTCCAAACAGGCGATAAAATCCAGGAGACTGACTGGAGCATTATTACCGATATTGAATATGCTGTAGCATTCATCCAGATTCGCTTTGGAAACGAGGAATATGCCCTCGACAATGTCATCAATATATGTGAAATCGCGCTGCATATCCCCGTGATTGAAAACCTTAATTGGGACTTCCTTCAAGATTGCATCTGTGAACAAGAATGGAGCCATATCAGGCCTTCCCCACGGTCCATACACGGTAAAAAACCGCAGTCCAACGGTAGCGATACCATACAAATGACTATACACGTGTGCCATCAACTCATTCGATTTCTTCGTTGCTGCATACAGACTGACAGGCTTGTCCACACAATCTGAAATCGATAGCAAGCGTTTTTCAGTCATTCCATATATGCTGGAGCTGCTGGCATAGAGAAGTTTCTTCACATGGCTGAATCGACATGCCTCCAAAACATTGAAAAAACCAACCATGTTGCTTTGAACATACGATCTCGGGTTCACAAGACTATGACGGACACCAGCTTGAGCGGCCAAATGTATGACCAGATCGAATTGTTCTTCTTCGAAAAGCTGCAAAATGCTTACTGAATCTTCCAGATCAACTTTCATGAAACGATAGTTTGGCCATTTCGCGCTTGAGGTGAATCGGTTGTAGTGGATATCCGACTCATTAATTCCACTTGCTTTCAAACGATCGTATTTCAACCTTGTACTGTAGTAGTCATTGATGTTATCCATTCCAATGACATCACAACCGGCTTCCATGAATCTTCCAACCGTCTGCGATCCGATAAAACCGGCGGTTCCTGTAATCAGTATCTTCATTCGGCATACAGAGCTGAGATCTGAGAATAGATCAAAGTGTCCTTAAATCTGTTTTCAGCTAATTTCCGACTCTTCATTCCCATTTCCGCCAGATTACTGCCGTGGATCATTCTCATTGCTGCTTGTCCTATCTCGTCAGAAGATCTTGGAGAAATCAAATATCCATTTTCACCCTCCGCCGTAGTTAACCTGCATCCAGGCATATCTGTAGTAATAATGGGTAAGCCCATGGAAAGCGCTTCAAGTATCCCCCTTGGAATACCCTCACGATAGTAACTTGGATAAATGAAAACATCGGCCATCGCCAACAAGTCTCGAATATTATCTCTTTTCCCAAGAAAGCGAATATTCGTTTCTTTCTCA
>QYQB01000315.1 GCA_007280275.1 bacterium
CAGGATTCCTTGCGGTCTGGGTCGATTACGAAGAAGGGAACAAGATTGTCTGGGATGCGATGAAACGGTATCCGAAGTTCTATTGCGGCTACGCCGCGCTCCAGCCGCAGTATGTGAAAGATTGGAAGAAGGAAATCAAGAAGGTGCACGGCAAGTACAAAATGGGGGGATTGAAGCCGTACCACCCGAGGACGAATCTGGCGTACAACGACAAACTCTGGGCTCCCTGGTTTGAATATGGCAACAAGATCAATGCCTTCGCCCTTATCCATCCCTCTCCCAACGTGGTTGCCGAGGTGAACGACATCGCAGCGAAGTATCCGAACATCGCGTTCATCATCGCCCACTGCGGAGGATCGTTCCAGGATGCACGCAATGGGATTGAAATGGCAAAGAAGAATCCCAATGTCTATCTCGAAATCACGCTGACATCCGTTACGTACCGGGTAATCGAATTCATGGTCGAGCACATCGGTGCCGACCGGGTCCTCTTTGGAACAGATCAGCCGATGCGCGACCCTATCCCGCAGTTCGGCTGGATGGCGTATTCGCATTGCACGGTTGCGGAAAAGAAGAAGATGTTCGGACTCAACATGCAGCGCATTTTGAAGAGGGTAAAAGTCTAGGACCCATGTCAAAAAACGCTGTCTGGATTCCCCGCCAGCCTCATAGAGCATCGAGGCGGGCTGGCCGCCTAGGACGTGCGGGAATGACAGGTATTTCTTGGGAAGTGTTTTTGAGATCGCTTTTCATTGGTGTTCATGAAGACATCGCTCATTTTTATACTACTCATGGCGTTCCAGGTTCCAATCTGGAGTGAAGATCTCGCACGGGGACAAGATCGTGTGGTGATCCAGAACGAGTTCATCAGGGTTGTTGTAGACCAGGGCGGAGGAGTGTGTCGCGAGACCTACTTCGTCAAGAAGGGAAAATCCTGGATCGAGATACTCGAGAACGGAAGTTCGCTGCGGTCCGACCCGTCCATCAAACAGAACGGGAAATTCGTCCCTCTGAAGAGTGATTCAATCTCGCAGGGATCGGAAGAAAGACAATCAGTGATCGTGAGAGAGTCGGCCGGGAAGGGTGTAACGTCGAAATCGATCACTGTCCGGAAGGGAGAACCCTTTGCGCGCGTGATGTTCGCTTACCGTACCGGTGGGAATACCCGCCTCGAATCGTTCTGGTCAACATATTCTTTTGCGCCGGCTGGAAAGCGCTATGCGGCGTACAAGCCACTCGATTTTGTCTGGACACCGCAGTTGCGCCCGGAGCCGGAACACATTATTGCCGACCATACGTTCAGGTCTCCGGCGCTGATCATGCAAAAAGACGGATACCTCGCGGCTCTCGTGCCGGTGCTCACCGAAGTGGATGGCAAGGGGCGGCAGATACGAACCGTTGCAGATCTTCAGGTTGAGACCGCTGATCGACCGTTCTTTTCAATCGGGCTGCAGAACTGGATTCCGGAACCGTACCGTCTTCGCAACACTCATGTCTTTTATGTCGCTCCGGATTCACTTGCGCCTACCGTGAACGATACAACAGTCACGCTGAACTACCTGCTATTTCTTCGCGCCGATGCGCCGAAGCGGGAGGGATATCGTGAAGTCGTGCGGTATCATTGGATGACTTCCGGCGCCGCGAACATGCAGCGGCCGGCAGGACCGCAGGAAGAGCCCTTTTCGTCATACATACAGAAGGCATGGTATCAATTTGTGCCGCAAATTGCGCTGGATACACAGTATCAGGGAGTTCCGGTTACACTTCTGCGCCAGGCCAGACTTGCGTGGAGCAATAAACTTCCCAAGTCAGCCGACGATGACAGCTGGTTCAACGTCTGGTTCAATGCGCTGCGCACAGCGTATGGAATGTACATGCATGCGAAGGCTGTAGACGACCAGCATCTTATGCGTCAGGCAACAAATGTTCTCAACCTGGCACTTCTGGCGCCGCAGCAAAATGGGATTGCGCCATCAATCTTCTATATCGATAGCGCAGGTGGCCATTGGGTTGCAGATCATGCGTGGGGAGGTATCGGTGATGGCCAGAATCTTCCAATGTTCCATAACGCATGGACCTGCTACTGGTTGCTGCAATGGATTGATCTTGTTCCCGAAAGAAAGTCGGAGATTCTCCGCTTCACAAAAGCATTTGCGGATTTTCTGCTCCTCAATCAGCACCGCACTGGTGTCATACCATCCTGGTATGATCCGGTGACGCTGAAGCCAGTCGAAGTCTTCCGGGATGAAAATGCTGAGACTGCCGGTGCGGCGCTCTTTCTGGCTGAATTCCATGCACGGACGAAAGGGGTCAGATACCTGCGCGGAGCAGAGAAGGCAATGCAGTACATTTTCAAATCTGTTCTTCCGGAGCACAAGTGGTTTGATTTTGAGACATTTTTTTCCTGCTCGCGAAAACCCATCGGTTTCTACGATTCGTACACGCAGCAGCATCCTCAGAACACGCTTTCCATGCATCAGGCCGCAGAAGCGTGCTATGAGTTGTACAAGTTGACAGGGAAGAAGGAATACAAAGACCGCGGCATCGCGATCATGGACTATCTCTGCTTGTATCAGCAGGTGTGGAGCCCCCGTTGGTTGTCGCGAGAGCTCTTCGGCGGGTTCGGAGTTCAGAATACCGATGCGGAGTGGAGCGATTCCCGTCAGGGCTACTTCGCGGTGACACTGATGAATTACTATGAATTGACAGGGCAGAAAGAATACTTCGAGCGGGGTGTGGCGGCGCTGCGGGCCATGTTCTCGCTGTTCGAGTCGCCAACCTCACCGAGTGCGGCGGAAAACTACGGACACTCAGGCTACGACCAGCCTGCAGGTGTGACCGGACTTCATTGGGGAACCGGAAGCTCTGTTGTCTCGATACACCTGATAACGGGGCAATATGGCGATGCGTATGTCGACGTGAAAGGGAAGTGGGGAGTTGGTATTGATGGGTGCAGGATTCCGTCCGTCACGATCTTGGGAACGACAATTCACGTTGAGGTTCAGGACAATCTGGTCAAAGCAAGAACGATCAGGTTGAAGTTTGGCAATGTGACGAAGCCGCAGTATGAAATCACGGTCAATAGCAAGCCGATGGGACGAATGTCCGCAGCAGCATTGAAAGAAGGAATCAATGTCACGATCTAGGTTTCTGATACTGATCATCGTGCTGGTATGGGGATGGAGTGACTCGCTATTCGCGCGACAAGACACTCTTTATGCGTCCATCCTCAATTCCCGCAAACATCGGCTTGGTGCACTCGACAATCCAACGGTCGGCTTGTTCGTCAGCACCGATGCGGGCGCTACGTGGAAACACAGGGGATGGACCGGATACACGAGAACATTCTACACAGAGGCGGGACCCGACGGCGTTCTCTGGTCCGCGTGCGGCAACGGTGTGCTCCGATCGAAAGACAAAGGAGTGAGCTGGAGAATCACGACCGGTTGGGAGATCACCGAGGTGCTGAAGGTGAAAGTCGATCCGTCGAATCCATCGATTGTGTATGCTGCAACCGCGTATGGAGTCTTCAGGACCGAGAACAGCGGTGAGACATGGAAAGAGAGGAATGTCGGATTTCTCAAGCCGTTTGTGTCTGACGTTGTTCTGGACAGGGGCACGACAAACAGACTTCTTGCTGCAAGCGAAGACGGCGTATACCTGAGCACGAACGCCGGAAAACGCTGGCAGCTCGCCGGATTGAAGGGCAAGGGTGTTCGGACTATTCTACAGCATCCGAATGAAACGAACATATTTTTCGCCGGGACAGAGGATGATGGCTTCTTCTTTTCATCGGACGGAGGCAAGACCTGGCAACAGTCGAACAGGGGTCTCTCACAGCTTACCGTCTACACGATTGCGTGCGATCGTTCAAATGCTGAGGTACTATATGTTGGAACACATGGCGGCGGCGTGTATTGCTCCTCTGACCGAGGAAAAAGCTGGCGGCAAATAATCAATGGGTTGGACAATCTGGTTGTTCACTCCCTTCTTGTTCTCCCTTCAAATCCATCGATGTTGTTTGCCGCGACGCTGAATGGCGGCCTCTTCAAGAGCACGGATCGTGGGGAACACTGGAGCTTTAACAGCCAGGAAGAAGGACAGGTGTGGGGGCTCTCGGCGCGTTGAGAACTTCAAAGGTCATACGGTTTTCTCTCTGTGTGTTGGCGCTGACGTGCGTGAGCGCCCGGTCACTCCCCGCTCAGGGTGGGTCATCCCCGGCTGCGCAATTTGAGCAGCGCCGGCAGCGTCTTCTTGATGTGGTCAGTCAGGAGCGGGATCGTGGATTCTTCACCGTGACTGCGAAGTTCATCACAGGACGGGACACAGAGTGGGCGATGGCGATGCTGGATTCTCTGACAACGGATGAGAGCATCGGCGGGATGTTCTACTCCTATACGGCAATTGGAACGTACCTGCGTCTCAAGGACCAACTGCCGGATTCCATCAAGCGGAAGATACGACGGGCGTTTCGGGAACGAACGATGTATCGGGGCGATACGGAAAACCACTGGGTGATGTACTACACTGGCCTCTATCTGGCTGCTCAGACGTGGCCCAACGAAGATCGATCCCAATGGTTCAATGGCAAGAGTTCAACGGAGAATTTCAAAGAGGCCGAAGCATGGCTGAACCGCTGGATGAACATCACCTCGACCATCGGTCAGGGGGAATTTGATTCTCCGACATATTTCATCGTGTTCATGACACCGATGTTGACGCTCGATGAATATGCAAAAGACCCGGTGATGAAACGCAAGACTCAGATGATGGTTGACTTGCTGTTCGCCGATTATGCAGTCGATCATCTCGGGGGCAACTACTCCGGCGGGCACGCCCGTGACTATCCGGAGGACATTATCAATCCTCTGTCGGCACCGGCTGCTCTCTGGGCCTGGCTCTACTTCGGTGAACCCAAAAGCGAACTCTGGGGCGAAACCCGCTATCATCCGCGTTACAGAGGAGGGTGGGAGACTGCTTTCGGAGCGGCATCGTCCTATCGCCTGCCCGAGATCATCTACCGGATTGCCACAGACCGCTCGAAGCCGTACATCCATACGGAGACCAAACGTGTCCGCAACATCATCCGTTTCGGACTCGAAAAAAATCCACCTGTGTACAAATACATGTACATGACCCGATCATATGCTCTTGGATCGCTCCATGGGGGAATTCTTCAG
>QYQB01000045.1 GCA_007280275.1 bacterium
CTCAGGTTCGTATCGGTGGGCTATCTGCGCACTGCTGTTCTTTGCGACGACAATCAATTATGTCGACCGGTCGGTACTGGGACTTCTTGCTCCGGTCCTTCAGAAGGAAATCGGCTGGGATGAGATCGACTACGGCAATATCGTCGCAGCGTTCATGGCCGCTTATGCGGTTGGAATGTTCTTCGGCGGGAGGTTCGTTGATAAGGTGGGGACGAAGATAGGATTCTCCGTCTCCATTGTTGTCTGGAGCATCGCGGCGATGGGACACGCTCTGGCGAGGTCTGTTTTCGGTTTTGGTGTTGCAAGGTTCTTTCTTGGTTTGGGCGAGTCCGGGAATTTTCCCTGCTCGAATAAGGCTATCGCTGAGTGGTTTCCCAAGAAAGAGAGAGCTCTCGCGATATCTCTGTTCAACTCAGGAGCGAACGTTGGTGCGCTGGTGGTTCCTCTCGTTGTGCCTTGGATCGCGTTAACGTGGGGTTGGCGAGCGGCGTTCATCTTCACCGGCCTGCTCGGCTTCATCTGGCTGGTATTCTGGCTCTGGCTCTATGAGATACCGGAGAGGCACAAGAAGGTCTCCAGGGCAGAATTGGAATTCATCCACAGCGATGCGGCTGAGAGCGCAACAGAAAAAATTCCCTGGCTGGGTTTGCTCAGATACAGGCAAACCTGGTCGTTCGTCGTAGGCAAATTTCTGACGGATCCATTCTGGTGGTTCTACATATATTGGCTGCCAAAATTCCTCAACGAAAAATATGGTCTCGACCTGGCCCATGTCGGCCTACCATTGATCGTTATCTATACCATGACGAGCGTTGGCGGTATTGCCGGGGGCTGGCTCCCGGGATTGTTTATCAAAGCTGGCTGGGGAATCGACAGGGGAAGGAAGATCGCAATGCTGGTTTGTGCATTGTTGGTTGTGCCAATCGTGTTTGTGCCATATGCGTCGCTATGGTGGGCAGTGATTTTGCTCGGCCTTGCGACAGCTGCGCATCAGGGTTGGTCTGCTAACCTTTTCACTACTGTTTCTGACATGTTTCCCAAGAGAGCAGTCGGCTCTGTTACCGGGATCGGCGGTATGGCTGGTTCAGTCGGCGGAATACTGATCGCTTCGGGGACCGGTTATATCCTTCAGGCAACCGGAAGCTACACCACTCTGTTTTTCATGGCTGGATCAGCATATGTGGTCACGTTGTTTCTCTTCCATCTTCTTGTCCCCAAGATTGACACCTTCAAGATGGGAATGAAATGAGTTCAAAAGCGAGACTTACCGGTCTAGTACTCATCCTGATGTCTCTCTCCGTTCCGCCAATGTTCGGTCAGGTGAGACTTCCACGACTGATCAGCGATGGCATGGTTCTGCAGCGGGACGCCCGGGTCAATCTCTGGGGCTGGGCGGGAGCTCATGAGAAACTTTCCATCGCTTTCTGCGATTCTGTCTATCGTACATCGGCGAATGAAAAAGGGGAGTGGACCATCGTTCTCTCGCATCTGAAAGCCGGCGGGCCGTTCACGATGACTGTAAGCGCCGCCAATACTATCACCATCAAGGATGTCATGGTCGGTGAAGTGTGGGTATGTTCGGGTCAATCGAACATGGAACTGCAGATGAGACGGGTGCGTCCGCTGTACGAAGCTGAAATTGCAGCATCCGACAATCCTCACATAAGGTATTTCGCAGTTCCGCAGAAGTATGATTTCAACACTCCGGCAACCGATCTGGAATCAGGCAAGTGGCAATCGCCTGATCCAAACACCGTCCTTGGATTCTCTGCCGTCTCATATTTCTTTGGTGCTGAGCTTTATTCGAAATACCACGTCCCGATTGGACTCATCAATGCGAGTCTGGGCGGATCCCCGGTTGAATGCTGGATGAGCGAAGATGCATTGAAGGGATTTCCTGTCCACTACAAAGAAGCAGAACGATTCAAAGATCCCGCTCTCATAAAACAGATCGAAAGCGCCGACAAGATCCGAATCGATGCATGGAACAAGTTGTTGAGAGGAAGAGATGAGGGGTATCGGGATTCTTTGAAGCTCTGGTATGCTCCGGCCCTTGACGCATCAGACTGGTCCAGCATGACCATACGGGGCTACTGGGCAGACACTCCGCTGGAGGCGGTCAATGGAGTTGTCTGGTTTCGAAAGGATGTCCCTCTCCCGGCAATGATGGCCGGACAGCCGGCAAAATTGAATCTCGGAAGAATTGTTGATGCTGACGAAGCATACGTGAACGGAACCCTCGTCGGGACAACGAGTTACCAGTATCCGCGCCGATGGTATGAGATTCCCTCCGGTCTCCTCAAAGAAGGCCGGAACACGATCGTGGCCCGTGTTGTCAGCAACATCGGAAAGGGCGGCTTCGTCCCGGATAAGCCTTATGAACTCGTTTGCTCAGGACAAACGATTGATCTAAAGGGCCCCTGGCGCCTGGTTATTCGCTCTTCGGAAGAATGAAGGGGCTGGCCGAGTTACGGGGAATGGAACTGGGTATTTCGCGTTCTCTTGGACTGTGATGATGGCAAACAGGGTGATGTGTCTCGCGAAGAGGAAACGCGTTCCCGCCAGGGAACCGTTCCACATAGGAAGGTCATCTGCGATCTTGTGCGTTCGAATCTGCAAAAGTGACACGAAGAATGGCCGACTGACATTTGACGAGTCACCGTGTAACTTTCCGTGAGGAGGAGTCTGTCAATGGCTCGACGCATAGCGTTTCTATTCCTGATCTCGTTCACATTTCACGTAGCGGCCCTCCCGCAAGGGCCACCTGCCGGTGTGCGCCCGGTGGTTGTGCAGGGAGCGATGAGATCGGAAACCGAGAAGTTGGCAAGCAATCTCGACAATGTCAGCATCGAGCGGGTCGGCGGCTGGACATTCTGGCGCGGCACGCTCGATGGCTATCCAGTGATCGTTTCAAGAACGCTCAAGGGCATTGCGAATGCCGCCGCTGCTACCGCGATTGCCATCGAGCGCTATAATCCAATCGCGATCATCAATCAGGGCACAGCCGGCGGCCATGAGCCCGGTCTGCGTCTGTACGACATCGTCCTCGGGAACAGCGCGGTGAGCCTCGGGGCGTTCAAGACTCCATACCGACCGGCTGGGGCTGGGAGCAATGCTCTCGACTGGGTGCCACTCAACTTGATGGCGTCAGATGGAAGCGCAGGAAATGATTCCTCCGCCCGCAAGGTCGCCCGATTTCCAGGCGATACTGTGCTGCTGGCAGTTGCTCAACGTGCGGCTCGGCTGCACACGCGCGGGCGCGTGGTGGATGGCGTCATCGGATCGAGCGACATGTGGATCGATGAAATCGATCTCATCGAGCGGTTCCATACGAAGTACGGAACCTCGGTTGAGGACATGGAGACCGCCTCTGCTGCGCAGATCGCGGGCCTTTTCCACGTTGCATTCCTCGGTATTCGAGTGGTTTCCGACAATACGACCAACGGCGAGCCCTACGAGCCCAAGACCGGCGAGGCTTGCGAAGAGTACGTCTACCAGGTTGTGAAAGCCTACGTTGCCACGCTTGCGCGCTAGCAGGGCGTACGTAAACGAACCAACAAGGGCTCACCGGCAGGGCGAAGTGATCCTTCCTGCAGCTTCTCTCCCAAATTCACCACCGATGACACACCGATTTGCACGGAAGTTGAATCACAAGATACGCCGAATCTTCTGCAGCTTGGAACTCCCAAAGTTAAAAAGCAACCCTACCCGCAATCCAGTGGTCTTCAAGTAGTTGAACAATGGACCTCAATCGCTGCACCAATGACTTTATGCGCTATTTCTTCAGACAAGAGGTCTATCTTCTTGTTTTCACCGGCTGCTCCCTGGGAGGCTTGTCTTGAGCTGTCATGAAGTCTCGATACCACTCTGGCAAGTACTATTGCGGGGCTTTGAGCCGGATCGGTTGTGTCCCCGGCACGATGTTTCTATTCAGTAGTAACCGCTGCCCATCCTTGTTCGCGACGAAGGCACCAAAGCCTGAAGCGAGGCTTCCCACCGGACAGAATGTGTAAAGGTAGATTCCCCTTTTCAAAGGATAGAATGTTCGATACACATTCGCAGGATGGGGAGAATAGAACTTCCCGAACGCACTCGGCGGGACGCGATAGGTCGTGTCCGTTGTCTGGCGTGTCTCTGCAATATTCAAAACCTTCGCTGGCACCCGGGCCGAGTCAATCCACGTACCCCCCACCAACCCGATCGACCGGGGGCGTTCGACGAGCGTCCTCAGCGTCTGAAGACTCGATCCGGTGCGCTCAGCATCTTTTCGAACCGGCTGTCCGTGGAGGATCCGCCCATCGATGAATGAGGCGACGTCGGAAGAATCCTGGTAGAGAAGTTCGATTGTTCCCTTCATCCCCCCGGCGTGGGAGAGCTGATCCCATCGCTTGATTTCTCCCGAGAGGATTTTGGTCAGCTCGACTGTTGTGAGCTGCTCCACCGGATTCTTGTGATGCGCGACCACTGTGATCCCATCGTAGGCTACAAGAACTTCGTTCAGGTCAAACCCTTCAATCACCGGCATCTGCTGCCGCTCCGCTGCTGTCAGGGGGCGAGTCGTGATGATGAATCGAAGGGTGTCCCGGAGCAACCGGCGGATTGCCTGCTCAGAGGAAACCACCTCGTAGGTAATGTTCGCCCCATTCTTGGAGTAGATACTCAGGAACTGATTGACCTGCTCAACCATCGCCGGAGCGGTTGACTCGGCAATGAGGACGTGGAGATTGCCGCGGGTTGCGGTTTCACTTTTCTCGGGAGTGCACCCGGTGGCAAGAAGAATGAAGGTGAGGGCTACTACGCTAATTGTTCTCATGACGTTTTCCTAAGATAATTCAAGTTGACCGTTTTTGGATAGGGGTTGAAACCCATAAATCTGCAAGCTCCTGTTAGGCCACGCTCTAAAGAGCGTGGCAATTGCCCCGACCTTCCCGCCAGACCGACAACGTCTGTCGGGCTGGCAAGCCGGGGCAAACATTCAAAACAAGAAACATCGGGCTTTAGCCCCTTTGTATCGGTCAACTTGAGTAAAATGAAGAAGGGCATCCAAAGATACTGCGGATGCCCTTCAGTTGCAATAAGTTCAGCATGCCGCCCGGAGAGAGCGGCATGCCGAGGATACAGGAAGCGACGCTACTTGATCAGAATCATCTTCTTCGATTGCACGAAATCGCCGGCAACGAGTCGATAGAAGTAGACGCCGGTGGCGACCGATTGACCGAATCTGTTCCTGCCGTCCCACCGCACGATGTACCGGCCAGCGTTCATTGCATTGCTCTGGAGGAGCGTAGCAACTTCGCGTCCCAGGATGTCATAGATCTTGAGATCGACCTCGACTTGCCGTGCGAGCGAAAACTCGATGGTCGTGGTTGGGTTGAACGGATTCGGGTAGTTCTGGCTGAGTGCGAATTCCAGCGGAACCTCAGTCTTCACGGCCGTGATCGAAGGCTGCAGCCGGTCAAGTTCACGAAGGACCAATGCATCAGCGAGCAGAGCAAAGGTGTCGCGCCGCGCAAAGTTGGTCGTCGTGCCGTAATATGCGCTCACAGCGGCCGTATCGTTGAAGAGTTGAACGTGTCCGAAGAATGCCTGGCCTCCTGCGATATCCCGGCCACCACGCAGGAAGTAGTGGTTCCCCAGGTTGATCTCAATCAGGGATGAACCGGTGGTGTTCACCGAAGTGTTCTGGTTCACCACTGTGTCTTTTGTGATATTGCCGCCTGTGCTGAAGACCTTGTAGCGGGCGCCGGGGCTGGATTTTGCATATCCCCGCGGAATGGTCAATGCAACATTCATCAGGACGGAGTCACCGGACGCCGGGTCCAGCGGAATTGCCGGATACCATTCGAACGTAGCCTTGGGGTTGAAATAGATCGGCAGCAATCGTCGTGTTTTTCCCCGTCCGATGCTGTCGGGCACGTTTGAAGTCTGAACCTGCCAGTTGGTCATCTTCGTGTTGTCCCAGCGGTCAAGGTAGAGGCCGCCGAACGCCGGGGTCGAAGAAACTTCCTGTGTGGTTCCATCATCGTCGATGTAGTAGACACCTCCAATGCCGTTGCCATCGACTCGCACGAGAAGGACAGAGTCGCGGATGGAGTTCGACAGGACTTCCAGTGTGTCGACGTATCCCGGAGCGATCCGGTCGGGCACGAACGTGATACTCAGCTTCTGCTCACCTGTGAGAGCCCTCAAATAGATCGGTGATGCAGGCGTAGGGGGGGTACCCACAAGGCGGAAGTATCGACCGACGCGGAATCTGATTCCCTTCACAATGACTTGTGACTCACCACGGCTTGCGATTGTGATTTCTTTCTTGTTCGCCTTTCCATCAACGCCTGCAGGATTTCGGAAGCTGACGTCCCCAAACGCAAGGGAAGCACTCTGGGCAACGCTGACACCGATGAGCGCCCCTGTCGGGACCTTGCGAACTCTGAGCAGGTCAACCCGCAACAAGCCGGTACCACCAGCTGCATTCGTTTGGGCATTGACAGCAAACTCCATCGTTATCGGGCCTCCCGGAGCAAGGAAGAACGTCTTCGCGGTTCCACCGATTTGCCGCCAGTTATTCGCCTCGCCCACAGTGTTTCCACTGTAGTACGCACTATCGACTGGCACACCAAACGTATGAGTCACTTTTACAAGTGTATTGGTATATCCATTTGGTGATCCCAGAGGACCACCGTACTCGAGAATATACCTGCCGTCCGTGGGAATCTTGCCAAATGCGATTTCGGGCAGCTGGAACTCATAGTACGCCTGGTGAGGAATCGACGTCGTAATTGAACCGACGTTGACGCGGCTGCTAAGATTTCCGTTATAGATTGGGAAATCATATGGTGAGCGGCCCGAGTTGGCCCATGATCCATTCGCGGTCTCCCGGTAGGTTGGAAGCTTTGGAACATCGGGTGGAGCCGGAGCGCGGAAGTGAGGCTCTGTGTTGCCCGCGCTTGCGTTCATGATGAAGTTGTAATTCAGCCCATCTCCGTAAAGAATATTGTAAGCTCGAGGCTCATTGTCATCGTTGGTGACGATTACAATGGAGTCGCGTGCAGATCCCTCAGTGTACGGAGAGAACGCCAGCTGAAGATCAAAGTACCCGTTCTTTTCCTTCCCATCGGGACCTACGGTCAGCGGTGGCACCTTGACTGTATTACCCGTGGAGAAGTTCTTCGTATAGAACCATGGTACCGGTGTCAAGGTCGGCAGGACCTTGATGTCCGAGATCACGAGGGTGTCACGCCCAAGGTTGTAGAGGCGGTAGTTCCTCACGATTTCATCGCCCAGGGTTATTTGACCGAACTCCTCGGGAACGCGGATCGGCGAGAAATCGATCGTTCGGCGACCGAACTCGAGATCAGCTTTCTGAGTTGACCGGAGGAATCTCACGGCATCATTCCGCAAGAATGTCGTTGAGAGGTTGTCAGCGCCAATGGTGATTGATGCTGCATTCGGGCCGACGCCGCCGATTTCATGAAACATCAGCGGGAACCAGGAACCGCCAGCGTAGTTCGAATAGTTGCTCCTCATCTCATAACGTATACTATCGACAATCCCACCCACACCAAACTTACGCAGGTGTACATAGAAGCCGCCACCCGCATTTTGGCTGCTTTGGACATAATGGTAGATCAAATAGGGAGCTGTCGAGTCGACTCGGAATGTCCAACGCGAAGATGAACCACTTGTTGAACCGGAGAGGTTCGGAGATCTTCTGTGTCCGGTGGCGGTTCCTCCGTAATCCAATGTCGAGGCGTTCGTAAAGAAACCGTTAATCGTTTGCTCCACATAGCTGGAGTCGGGCGCAGAGATCGCGTATCCTTCCAGTCCGCGCACATTGTCAACAGTGATGTAGTTATTGGGATTGATCAGCGCCTGCGTGCTGCCTGTGCCAGTAAGGACGATTTTTGTTGGATTAACGAGCAGTGGCGCGAAATTGTGCCAGACATA
>QYQB01000253.1 GCA_007280275.1 bacterium
CCATGGCCCGTTGCATAGAATGGCTTTTTTGTAATCGCCGGTCGCGTTGCGTCGATGTACTGAACAAACTCACGGAGCCCACCTTCGAAGTGAAAGACCTCTTCTTCCCCGTTCTTCGTCCTTCCATCCTCGATGCGAAGCACAACTTGGGGATTCAGGAACGCGAGCTCTCTCAGGCGCTCAGCAATTGTTTCAAACTTGAAGGTGCGAGTCTTGAAGATTGTGTTGTCCGGGAGAAACGTGACCTTCGTTCCTGTTTTTCCCTTCTCTTCCTTTCCGATCATCTTAACGGGTGCAACGGGGTCGCCCTTTTTGTATTTTTGTGAAAACACTTTCCCGTCTCGACGAACCTCGACCACCAACCACTCGCTCAGAGCGTTGACAACGGACACACCGACACCATGCAGTCCGCCGGACACCTTGTACGTGTTTTTGTCGAACTTTCCCCCGGCGTGGAGAACCGTCATCACCACCTCGAGTGCGGACCGTTTTTCCTGCGGGTGCATGTCGGTCGGAATTCCGCGACCATCATCCTCAACGCTCACGGATCCGTCACCATTAATAAGTACGGTAATGTTCTTGCAGTATCCCGCCAGCGCCTCGTCGATCGAGTTGTCCACGACTTCATATACAAGGTGGTGAAGTCCGCGAGCGCTTGTATCGCCGATGTACATCGCGGGGCGAAGCCGCACCGCTTCAAGTCCCTTCAGCACTGTGATGTCGTCTGCCGTGTAACCGCGTTCGCCGTTTGAGGACCGCGCCGTCTTTTTCTTCTTTTTCAATCCTTTTGTGTCAACCGCCATGTGTTTCCCTATTGAAATTTAATGTCTTTCACAATTTCGTCGGCCAGAATTTCGTTCAAGCGGCCCACGATTTCCTGTTTCCTCATGCTCAATTCGTTCCTCCACGCCCCGGTCTTGACGCTGACGAAGAGTGTACCTTTCAGGATACGCGTCGGCTTTGCTACGCCAGCTATTCGCTCCCCAACCGCCTTGTCCCAAAGCACAAAGACGTCCTGCTCACGAAGTTTCTTCTTGATGCCAAGAGTTTCAACGAGTTCATCAAGCGCGTCCCCAAGGGTCTTAATTCGCGATGCTGGTCGCTTTCGCATGTCCGACCGTTCCTTTGCACACAAAGAACTTCTTATTCGTCTCAGCCCAGTCAAAATCAGCGGAGAACACTCCGTCGCTCGTCGCTGTGATGAAGGCCTGTCCAACCGACCCCGTCAGAGCAAGCAGTCGCTCTGATCTCTGACTGTCAAGTTCTGTGAAGATATCGTCAAGCAGTAGAATGGGCTTCTCGTTACGCTTGTTTTGAAGGTAGAGAAACTCCGCCATTTTCAGGGCAATCAGGAACGTTTTATGCTGCCCCTGCGACGCATGTGATCGAAGGCCGAGGTTGTTGATGGCAAGTTCCAGTTCATCCCGGTGCGGCCCGACGAGCGTTAACCCCAGCCGTTTTTCTTCCGATGACTTACGTTGCAGGTCCTGCCGGAAACGGCCCCGGAGATCTTCTTCCGACACCCCCTCTTCATGGGCCACCGAGGGTTGATAGTGTATCGTTGGCTCTTCCGCTCTTCCCGCAATCCGACCATACGAGTCGTGGATGATGGGATGCAATTCTTTGAGAAACACTCCACGCCGTCGCGTAATTCTCGCGCCCCGGTCAATCAGCTCTTCGTCCCAGGGCTCCAGCAGCTCTGAACAATCCGAGCGGGTGACTTTGCCGTCAAAGAGCACCCTGTTCCGCTGTCGTAACACTCGCCTGTACTCGAGCAAATCCTCAAGGTACACTTTGCTCGCCTGTGAAATCACAAAGTCAAGAAAGCGCCGTCGATCGGCTGGCCCTCCCGTCGTAATGGCACCCGACTCCGGCGATAGAACCACAACCGGGAAAAGCCCGACGACTTCCGAGAATCTTTTCAGGGGTGACTTATTGATGAAAAACCTTTTGTCTCTATCCGCGTGATCGTAGCCGACCGCCACGTGATACCGCAGTCCCGAATCTGTCTCCAACTCACCGGAAACTTCGAACCGCGTTTCTCCTACTTGAAGAACAACACCGTCCACGCTGCCGAAGAAGCTTTTTGTCAGGCACAGGTACGAGATTGCTTCGAGCAGATTTGTCTTCCCCTCGCCGTTTTCACCAAGAATTGCATTGATCCCCCCTCCGAAGACGATGTCGGTTTGAGCGTGGTTGCGGAATTTCTGTACGTGGAGTTCGCGGATCTTCACATTCTCTGATGGCGCTTACAATGCAATAGCCCCGCTCCCGACTCGCGAGATGGGGCTACCTTCACAAAGTCTCCCGCCCAACCGCATACTGTTAGGTGTTCAGCCGCATTGGCATGACAAGCATGAGCAAATCTTCGTTCGCCTTCTGGTGTGCTGGTGTTATGATTGCAGCGCGAACGGACGTGCCCAGTTTGAATTCAGCTTCCTCGCCGTCGAGGTGTGAAAGGATGTCGATCAGATACGTCGAGTTGAAACCAATTTCCAGTTCTTCCCCGCTATAGTCGCAAGGAACTTTTTCCTTTGCTTCTCCGCCGAAATCAATGTCCTCGGCCATCACGCGCAGTTCGTTCTTCCGCAGCGAACACCGAACCTGGTGTGTCGTTGAGCTGGAATAGAGCGCCACGCGTCGGACCGCGGCAAGGAGTAAATCTCTCGCTACAACAAGTTTTTTGTCGTTATCCAGCGGAATAACCGACTCGTAGTTTGGATAGCTCTCTTCGATGACGCGCGATGTCAGTGTTGTTGTGCCGAATGTGAATTGCACGTGCGTTGCATCGACGGAAACCGTGTTTGTTTCGTTATCAACAGACCGGGAAACCAGGTTCAGCGCCTTCGCCGGCACAATAATATCCCACTTCAACTTTGGCTGCTTCAGCCCGGTGTACTGAATCCGGACAAGCCGGTGTCCATCCGTCGCCACCGTCCGAAGATCTCCGTCCTTTACTTGCAGCAAAACTCCCGTCATCGCCGGTCTTAATTCATCGCTGCTGACGGCAAACAGGGTGCGATGAATCATGGTTTTCAGCATTTCTCCGCTTAGCATAATTTTGTCGTCCCCTTTAACTTGTGGAATAGTGGGGAACTCTTCGCTCGATTCACCCATCAACACATACTCACCCATCTCCGTTATCATCTTTACCTTGTTAGACGACATATCGGCGTGAAAAACCAGTTGAATGTCCGGCAAGGCCCGGATTGTTTCCATTAATCTCTTTGCCGGCACCGCAATGGACCCATCTTCGCTCCCTTTTACATCAAGAGAAGCTAACATTGAGACCTCAAGATCCGTGGCAGCCAGCTGCAGCACGTTTTTGGAGAGCCTGAAGAGTATATTTTCAAGAATAGGGAGGGTTGATTTCGACGGAACAACACCGCTGACTTTCGCCAGTGCCTTTTGTAGTTCATTGCTTGGTACGGTGAATTTCATTCCTATCTCCTTCTTTGGCGAGATGGGCAATTGGGCGTTGATGGAAGAAAATACCAAAAATTTAGGGCATTTACAAATTGAGAGTGACCATTGAACAAACTTATATCCCTCTTATTAATAATATATAAGGAAGATAAGATATAACACTTATAATAAGACTGTTAATAGTGTGAATAAGAAAACCGGATAGTAAAATACCAGCGGAAGCAAGGGACAGATACAATCAAAAGAGAACAAACGACTGTTGACAAGGTGTTGATCAGGAGTAGCAGTATGAACATCTATTTGGGATTAAAATCATAATCTCAAAACGGTTCATTGAGTCAACAGAGAACAAACACTTATAAACATGTTTTAGCTGAAGATATCAAGAACTTGAGGTAAGACTCGAAGGGGAGAAAGTGGCTACACCCGCTCGTGGAACGAAACACCAACCAGAGCCCTGAGGAGGGGCGCTAGCGACCGGCCAACTCAACCCGCCGGCGTAACTGGTCAACGTTCTGTTTGAAAACAGAATCACTCTTAAGACGGTCCTGAACCGCTTGGCAAGAATGGATTACGGTACTATGATCTCTGCCGCCAAAATGCAATCCAATGGTCTTGAGCGATGAATTTGTCAACTCTTTGGAGAGATACATCGCTACCTGACGAGCACTCACTACCTCTTGCTTGCGGGTTTTGGCTCTAAGCAAATCTTCCGGAATGTCATAGAACTCACACACCGTGCGCTGAATTTGATCAATGTTTATGGGGGATTTTGACTCATTAACAACCATTCGCAGCACCTCTCTCGCAAGGTCAACCGTTATCTCCCGGTTGTCCAGCGAGGCTCTGGCAATAAGGCTGATGAGACACCCCTCCAATTCACGAATGTTGCTGGTAACGTTTGAGGCAATAAAATCAACAACATCTTGAGCGAGTTCGAAGCTGTTATCCTCGCTCTTTTTTCGAAGAATAGCGATTCTTGTCTCAAGGTCCGGCGGCTGGACATCCGCCGTCAAGCCGGATTGAAAGCGAGAGATGAGTCGCTCGTCAAGACCCTTCAATTCCTTCGGGGGCACATCGGAGGAAAGAACAATCTGCTTGCCAAGCTGGTAGAGAGTGTTGAACGTGTGGAAAAAGTTATCCTGTGTTTTCTCTTTGCCGGAGAAAAACTGGATGTCGTCAACAATCAAAAGGTCGATGCTGCGGTAGAAAGATGAAAAAGCATTTACCCGGTCCGACTGAATTGCTTCGACAAATTCGATGGTGAACTTCTCGCTTGAAACGTAAACAACCCGCTTTGCTTTGCGAAGGCCGATCGCATGATTCCCGAGGGCATGCATAAGGTGGGTTTTACCCAAACCCGTGCCTCCATAAATAACCAGGGGATTGAAAGAGGTTCCCCCGGGATTGTTGCCGACAGCAAGCGCTGCAGCTCGAGCCAACTGATTGCCATCGCCTTTGATGAAATTCTCGAAAGTATAGCGGGGGTTCAGGTTGCTTTGAGCTATCGGTTGTTCTGTCTGCCGGAAAGCGGCTCGGGGCGGGAAAAAGGGTTGAGGCTGTGGAAGAGTCGGTTGCGCGGCGCGAGACATCTCGGAAGATTGCACAAATTGCGGCACATCCAGCGGACCATCAACCGCGGGCTCGCCGTCTTCCGAGGCGATAGAGTAATAAAGCCTTGCGCCGTCTCCGAGAACAGACGTAATCGTCTCACGTACCAGCGAATTATAGTGCTGATCTACCCAATCATAGAAAAACTGGCTCGGGACCTGCACGGTGATTTCTTTGTCAACGAGCTTGACCGGAATAATCGGCTGAAACCAGGTCTTGAAACCAAGGCTCGTAACCTGGCTTTGTATCTTTGCGAGGCAGCGCTGCCAAACACGCTGTAAATCATCAGCAAATTCGGGCGCGCCGGTGCTGCCCGGAAACAAATCCATCGAATCTTGAGGAATCATTAGAGCCGCATTAGTAAAAATAAACGAGAGTTGTTAACAAGAAACGAACAAAGAAATCAACGCCGTGGAAAACTGATGTTTGTTGATCTTAGGGCGGTTTTCAACTTGTAAACATTACTCAAAGCCTTTAACCGGCTCAAAGAAAAGGCGATTCCATTGTTAAGAACATAGTTATCAACAGAAACAAGGAGAAATCCGATACGCCGTTTCTGAGGCAAAAACAGAACATCAGCGCGGCGAACAAGTTGTCAACACGTTATCAACCGAGCGCAGAACAAAACACGCCCTCTTGAGTATAATACCATAGAACCCCGAGTGCAAGTATAAAAATTACAATTCTTGATGCAATTTACAAGCGAGCCACGAACAAACACCCAGGGAAGATTCTCATCTCGGAATTTGTTACCAGAACCAGGATTGGTTTGTATGCTAGGACAAATAGTGGTACATTGCAAAGCTTTGTAATAGTGCAACACAATCTCGCGGAGCAACTAAGTGAAACGAACCTACCAGCCACATCAGCGCAAGCGGACAAACAAACACGGATTCAGAGCGCGCATGGCAACGAAGAACGGGCGAAAGGTATTGTCCCGCCGAAGAGCCAAGGGCCGACATCGGCTTACCGTAAGCGACGAGAAGTAATCGTTGTGACGAACAGTGAAACCGCCTAGGCTGTCCTTGACGAAACGAGACATCCTTCGGGGCTATCAGGCCTTTTCACGCGTTATCACAGAAGGACGGTCTCTCCAAAAAGGCGCGGTCCGCTGTTTTTTTACAACCGTACCACGAGCGCGGGGTTCGCTCCAGGTCGGATTTTCTGTAAGCAGAAACATTCAAAACGCAGTCGAACGCAATCGGGCCCGCCGGTGGATGAAGGACGCGTATCGAAAGAACAAGGCCATCCTCACAAATCCGTTGACACCTGCGACACAAGCCATGAGCGTTGTCTTTATGTTGCGTGTACGAGGGCGACTATCACGAGCCCCAGGCTCGCATGCAACAATCGACCAGGCAATCGTTGACCTCCTGAAGGAACTGCGACCGCATCTTTCGGAAAAACCATGAGACGCCTGCTCGTTTCCTTCATCCGATTGTATCAACTGCTTCTCTCGCCAGTTCTTCCGTTCAACAGCTGCCGCTTTCTTCCTTCGTGCTCTCAATATGCGGAAGAAGCCATTGAAAAACATGGTGCATGGAAGGGCGGATGGTACGCGCTGAAGCGCATCGCACGGTGTCATCCATTTCATAAACACGCGGGGTACGACCCGGTGCCGTAAGCCATTTCGTTGTAGGGACAAACAATGGATCGTCAATCAATACTCGGCTACGTCCTCATCTTCCTCCTGCTTGTCGTCTGGATGTGGGTCAACTCTCCCAAGCAAACACCGCAAGCAGAGCAACCCAAGCCGGTTCCAACCCAAACGGCGAAGCGGGATTCTACCAAGCGAGTGGACACGCTGCGTGCCCAGGTGAAGGAAGCGGCGCAAGCCAACCCCCTCGGAAAATTTTTCGCTGGGCGGGACAAACGTCCCGATCGCACAATTACGATCGAGACCGATTTGTACATCGCTGAAATATCCCTGAAGGGTGGAGTTATCAAGCGGTGGGAACTGAAGAAGTACAAGACCTGGGACGGTCACCCCGTTCAACTCGTTGATTACAAGAGAGCAGGCGATTTGAGCCTGCTGTTCGCGACGTCTGACGGCCGGCTGATAAACACGCATGATTTGTATTTTGATGCCGCCCTCACAGAGCCCGCCCATCGGTTAATCAGCGGAGACGAAGAATACGCCCTGAACCTTGTGCTGCCCGCCACGGGCGGCGGGCAAATCGTTAAAACGTTGAGCTTCAAGAATGGTCAATATGGGCTCGGCCTCGACATCAAGCTCGTGAAGATGACGGATATTGTTGCGAATTACGAGTACCAACTTGTGTGGGAAAGCGGGTTGCGATATGCGGAGCACAACAGCATCGACGAGTCGAGTTTCAGCGCAGCGTATGCGTACGCAGGGAAGGAACTCACAGAAATTGACGCGGCAAGCGTCGACAGCCGACCGCAGAAAAACCTTTCCGGCACCGTAAATTGGGTTGCGATGAGAACGAAATACTTTGCTCTTGCCATCATAGCGAAAGAAGGGACAAGTGATGGGGCCTATCTGGAAGGCGTGCGGTCCGAGGCGGCGAACAAGGGTGCCGTTGAATCGTACAGTATCGCAATAAAGATGCCGTTCAAAGGGGGGCAAGAGGAGGGGGGGTCCTTCAGGGTTTTCCTTGGTCCGGCCGATCTTAGTCTTTTGAAGTCGTACGGCGTGGGACTGGAGAACATTGTAGGACTCGGATGGACGTGGCTCATCAGGCCGATTTCGGAATACGTGATGCTGCCACTTATGAGCTTCCTTCACTATCTCATACCGAACTGGGGCCTAGTTATTGTTGTTTTTTCGATCATCATCAAGATTGCACTCCACCCGCTCACGAGAAGCAGCATGCGGTCGATGAAGAAAATGCAATCGCTGCAGCCGCTCATGACCGAGATCAAGGAGAAATACAAAGACGACCCGCAGAAGATGAACCAACAGGTGATGAACCTGTACAAAGAATATGGCGTGAACCCGGCAGGAGGATGTCTGCCGGTCTTGCTTCAGTTTCCGATTCTCATCGCCTTGTACAATGTCTTTCGCGCAACCATCGAGTTGCGGCAGGGAAATTTTGTGTGGTGGATTACGGACCTTTCGATTCCGGATCGTATTTTTACGCTCCCGTTCGAGATTCCGTTCTTTGGTGTTCGGGATGTGAGCGGACTTGCCCTGCTCATGGGGATTACAATGTTCGTGCAACAGAAAATGACCGTTAAGGATCCGAGGCAGAAGGCAATGGTCTGGATGATGCCCGTGATGATGACGCTTCTCTTCAACGGCTTCCCCTCAGGACTCAATCTGTACTATTTCGTCTTCAACGTTTTGTCGATTGGCCAGCAAGTCATGATTAATCGCCAAGGCGACGATGAACCACTTCGTAAGGTCGAGCCGAAAAAGAAAAAAGCAAGCGGTGTTTTCGCGAAGCTGGGCAAGAATCTGCCGCGGCTGAAAAAGTAGTCGCAGAAATCAGCTAATCAGAGGCCCTGCCGGTTTACTGGCGGGGCCTTGTTGTTTTGCCGCACGGTTGTAAGTCGGTCCGCGATTTTGTACATTCCAACCCTTTCTTAACCAACCGCGAGATAGCACGTGTTGTGGGCCCGCGAAACAGATACAATTGCCGCAGTCGCCACCCCAATCGGTGAGGGGGGAATCTCCGTGATTCGCATCAGTGGCGAGGATGCCCTCCTGATCGCCGATAGAGGCTTTAAGGGGAGAACGACTCTTGGCGCCGCGCCATCCCATACTGCACACTACGGTAGCTTTGCCGACGACCAAGGAAAGCCAATCGACAATGTTGTTGCGGTGGTGTTCAGAAACCCGCACTCCTTCACAGGAGAAGATTCGGTCGAGTTGAGTTGCCACGGTGGACAATTTGTCACAAGAAGAATCCTGGAGACAATAATTGGATTTGGTGCCCGCGCCTCCCGGGCGGGTGAGTTCACAAAACGGGCATTTCTCAATGGTCGGATTGACTTAACCCAGGCGGAAGCTGTCGCGGACTTGATTCGTTCCCGATCGGAGCGAGCCCACCAAACCTCCCTCTCTCAACTTAACGGGGCCCTTTCTTCCAAACTCTCAGAGCTTCGGGACAAATTACTGAGCAGCATCAGTCTGATTGAACTCGAGTTGGATTTTGCTGAAGATGGATATGAGTTCACAGAGAAGAGCCGTGTTGCCGAACAACTTCAGGCGGCGATTTCTCAGATTGACGAGCTCCTTTCCAGCTATAGAGTTGGAAAGGTATACCGAGACGGTGTAAGAGTGGCCCTGGCTGGCGCCCCCAATGTTGGAAAATCAAGCCTTCTGAACGCCTTCTTGAGAGAAGAACGAGCAATTGTTACAAGCGTCCCCGGGACAACCAGAGATATAATCGAAGAGTCTGTTTCCATTGGCGGTCTGCTCTTCAACCTAAGCGACACCGCCGGATTGAGAGAGTCAACCGATCCGATTGAGCAAGAAGGAGTGCGCCGGGCCAAAGAAAAGCTTATGAACTGTGATATTCTGCTTCTCATGTTGGACAGCACGCGACCCCTTCATCCGGCTGAGGTGGCTCTATCACGGAAGCTCATTTCGGGAGTTGAAGCAAGGGGTGGAGCTTGCCTCGTGGCAATTAACAAGGTTGATCTTTCGCCCCCGGAAAGCGCCAAATTCACAGCCCTAGCGGACGTTCTTTCAAAGCATCTTGTGTTGGAACTATCTGTGAAGACGTTGGAGGGGTTTGCCAGACTTGAAGACGAGCTCGTCAAACTCGCCCTGGGTGGTTCTGTTGCAACAGAAGAAAGCGGTATAATGATCACAAATGCGCGCCATTATTCCGCCCTTCAAAAAGCCAGAG
>QYQB01000068.1 GCA_007280275.1 bacterium
GATCAGACGAGGCTCTCTGAAAGAAAAGAAGGCCACGGATCAACGCGGATTGGTACGGATTGTCGCAGATGGTTAGACAACTCATTTCATTTTTCTGATCCGTGCTGTTTCTGTGTAAATCTGTGGTTATTTTTTGCTTTTCAATAGCTTGAGGAAGGTTCTTTCAATAACCCAACAACAAAAGGTGCAACGATGGAAAGCCTCTCACCCAACATTTTCGTGAAAGACATCAACGCAACAATAGCGTTTTACAAAGTCCTCGGCTTTGAACTGGCCATGACTGTCCCTGAAAAGGGAGACTATGTATGGGCGATGATGACCTGCGGCAATGTTTCTTTCATGTTTCAAACCTTTTCCAGCCTGGCTGATGCCTTACCAGATATCAGCAGACATGATGGCGGCTCCCTGTTACTGTACGTCAAACTGAAAAACATCAGGACCTTTTTCGACAGCGTCAAAGACAAGGTAACCGTTATCCGCGGACTGGAAAAAACTTTTTATGGAGCCACCGAGTTTTCCATCAAAGACATCAATGGATATGTCCTGACGTTTGCGGAAGACGAGAAGTAATGAAGAGCGGGCAGGTGGGCTGTCGAAGAACAGCAGGAAAAAATAACCACGGATGACACGGATGTACGCGGACAAGACAATCTGTGGAAATCCGTGTGGTTTCCGTGTGATCCGTGGTTAAAAATAGACCACGGATGAACACGGATTGGTACGGATTGTCACGGATGGTTGGAACCAACAAAAATAATCCATTTTAATCTGTGGTTTTCTGTGTAGATCCGTGGTTATTTTTGTTTTTCAATAGCTTGAGGAAGGTCCTTTCAATAACCCCACAACAAAAGGTGCATCCGGGGAAAGGAGCGATCAGGTATGGGGCGGACAGTCCCGACGTTTACCAACATCATCGATAGCGAAATCGCGAGCTGGTCGAAATACCGGCGGGGGCTTCGTAAAGAAGACCAGGAAGTGTTTGATGATGTTTTCCGCGCAGCAAAGCTCCACCTCGCGGAGAATTTCTATGCGATGCGGACGATTCCATTCGAGAGCATCGTCGTTTCCATTGCTGTTGAGCAACGGAAGCTGATCAAGCAGATGCAGGATCGGATCGTCCGGCTGGAAGGCCGGCTACATCAAGACTAACTGAGAGAAGGTCAGGGTTAGTTTATTTTTGCCGGTGGGAGAAATGCGAGAATGATTTCTTGCTTTGCACGAATCCCTTTGGTTGAGCGCTCAATGAGGTTCATCTGAACCAATTCATTGATGTCACGCGATAGGGTCATATCGGATTTGCCGGAATAATTCACGGCAACACGCGGGCTGAGTTCCTTCACTTTAGAAATAGGCACAAAATCCTTGTGGGCCGAGAGATCTAACACCAAATGTCTTCTTCGAATATCTGCGTTGCTGTTTTTGTCTTTGAATGTTTCGTGGACATAGTTTCGCCAAGTAACACTCCATTGCTGGTCTCTAATAACAGAAATCTGTTCACGCAATCCTTCGACAAAGCCATTTACAGCATATTCAATGAATGGCGTGATGTCTCCACCTGATTTGCTCGCGTTTTCTAATTGGCGGTAGTATTCTTGTCGAGTCTGGTTGTAATGGTTGCTCAACAGGTGTGCGGCAGCTGGGGGGATTCCGGCTTCCAGCAGAATTCTAAACTCTAGAAGCCGAGCTGTTCTTCCATTTCCGTCGCCAAAAGGGTGAATCCATGCAAAATATAGATGTGTGATAACAGCTTTAAGAACGCCAAATGCAGTTTTGGTTTCGCCGGAAGATGGAAAGTCTTTATTGATCCAATTACAGAGTTGCGTAAGCAGGTACTCGCAATCTTCAAACGGTGCTGCTTTGTAGCGGGCAACGCCGACAGAATAAGTTCGGATTCCGCCCGGTGTGATGTTGTCCTCGAGCTTCAGCTTATCAAGCACGAACCGATTGTATTGTTTGATTTCCTCTACTGAAATTACAGGACTTGTTTCCTCAAAAGCGTTTTTTGCAATTAAATTACAAGCGTTTATGATATTCTCAACCTCTTGGACTAGGTACTCCTTGGTGGGTGAGACTTTCAATTTTCCATCAAGGAAGTCGAGGACTTCCTTTTCTGAAAGAGTGTTGCCCTCAATGGCGGTAGTGGCAGCAGCACCTTTTGCAAGATAAACCTGGTGAAGGCGACGTGCGGTTGAAGGCCGTAGTGGAACACCAGCGAGATGTTCACTTTTGGACTGTACTTCACCCAATTTGAGCCAGAGTTTGTAGCTAATTTTTCTTAGATCAAATTGAAAGGTTATCCAAGGATGTGTTGTTTCATATGAGCGCATAAATGATACTCACCATGTTGTCTATAATTCATTTGTGTGTAATGAATTACTGGTATTCTGTGCCTGCTGGTGTACGATATAATGTTAGACAATATGTCGTAATATAGCACTTCTACTTGAAGATGCAATGGTAGAAAACGTGAAAGAATTGGCATTTTCATTATTGAAAAAGCTCCGGCTATCAGAATTGTGCTGAAAGATCTATTCTTCATCCCTCACTTGATCCATGCCCCACATGCTCACAGGCTGGTTGTTCGACTGTTATCCGTCTTCGCAGGGCATTACGCTCTGGCTGATTGATGAGAATGGCGACAAGCGTCGCTGCTTTCGCCGGTTCACACCCTCCTTTTTTCTCCATTTGAACGATTCCGATGCGCGGCGGGCGGAGGTTCTTGCTGCCCGCTGCCCGGTTCCTGTCACGGTCACGCGAACGACGAAAACGGAAATCTACTCCGGCGACTCGCTCGATGTGCTCGAAGTGCACGTGCATGATACGACGCGTTTCCGCGACGTCGTGTGGTACTACGAGCGTTTCTTTCCGCACTTCGCATTTTTCAGTTCCGATATCCTTGTCGCACAACTCTTCCTGTATGCAACAAAGCTTTTTCCGCTCGGGTTCGGCGAGTATGAAATTGATGAGCAGGGGGAACTGGTCGGTTGGACGTTGCATGATTCGCGGGAAGCCACCGAGTACACACTTCCTCCGTTCTCCATCCTGCTGCTCCGGAATGCGAATGATTTCGTCCCGCCGAAATACCAGAAACACCTTCAGCTCGAGGTGACCTATGACGACCGCACATATGTTCTCGAGCAGGAAACTCCGCAGGAAGTCCTGGAGGCACTCAACTGGCATCTGCATCGCTGCGATCCGGACATTATTCTGACCGACTACGGCGACGCGGTCCTGATGCCAAGACTGACGGCAATGTCGCAGCAACACAAGGTGCCGCTGGTGCTGAACCGCGATCAGGACGCGGGGTACACGACAACAAAAGAGTCGAGCTTCTTCCAGTACGGCAAGATCGTTCACAAGGACGGCGCGTTTGAGCTTGCCGGACGGTGGCACGTGGATGCCACCAACTCGATGACGGTCGCAGAGGCGGACCTGGACGGCCTGTTTGAGATGGCGCGCCTGACGCAAATGTGCGGGCAGCGGCAAGGACGGGCAAGCATCGGCACATCGATGTCGTCGCTCCAGCTGTCGTGGGCGTACCGGCACAATATCTTGATTCCGTCGAAGAAGCGTGAGCCGGAAGATTTTAAATCAGCTGCTACGTTGCTGCTGGCCGATCGCGGCGGCCTTATCTTCAACCCGCCTCTTGGCTACCACGAGGAGGTTGCCGAGCTCGATTTCGTGTCGATGTACCCAACGATCATGGTCACGCATAATGTTTCGCCGGAAACGGTGAACTGCCGGTGCTGCAAGAACAACAAGGTGCCGGAGCTCGGATACACCATCTGTGAAAAGCGCGAAGGGATCGTGCCGGCGACGCTGCGCGACGTGATCAAGAAGCGTGCCTACTACAAGGCGATGAAGAAGAAGTACAAGGGAAAGGACGAGGTGCTGTTTCGAAAGTACGATCGCCGCCAGAGCGCTTTGAAGTGGATGCTGGTGAGCTGCTTCGGGTACCTTGGCTACAAGAATGCCCGGTTCGGCAAGATTGAAGCGCACGAGTCGGTGAACGCGTTTTCCCGCGATGCAATCCTGATGGCCAAAGAGGTTGCCGAAGACCATGGCTTTCATCTGCTCCACGCGATCATCGATTGCGTCTGGCTCAAGAAAGAGGGGGCAACGGAAAGCGAGTATGAAGATCTCGCCCGTGCAATTTCACGGAAGGTGGGCATCGACATTTCACTCGAAGGAATGTACAACTGGATTCTGTTTCCGGCATCGAAGATGGATCCCGCCATCACGACGGCAAACAGGTACGTTGGGTGGTACCGCCACAATGAGGTCAAGATCCGCGGCATCGAGGCCCGCAGGCGCGACACGCCGAAGTTCATCAAAACGATGCAGACGGCAATGCTCAACCGGATGTCTGGTGCACTGAACGTTGAGGAGGTGCGGGCGCTTGCCCCCGATCTCCTGGAGATCGTGCGCAGTGCCGTTGCTGTTCTGCGCAGCGGGAAAGCGAACCCGATGGAACTTGTCCTCCGCCGGCACATCACCAAGGAGGCGGATGAGTACACGAACAACAGTCTCAGCGCCGTCGTCGCGAAACTGGTACAGGAGATGGGTGTGCCGCTTGCAGCCGGTGAATCGATCGAGTTCATCATTCTCGACCAATCGGGCAAGAAAAAGCCAGAGAAGGCAAAGCCGCTTGCCCTCTATGCATTTGAGGATGGCTACGACATAGAGCAGTACACGGAGTTTACATTGAAGGCTGCCGAAACGCTGCTCTTTCCGTTCGGATACGATGTGCAGGCGCTCAAGGACGAACTCGGGCTTACGCCGCCGGTGCAGAAGAAAGCATCGCGGCGCGGACGCCAGCTGCATTCGCATCCATCGGCATCGGCAAAACAAATTCCGCTGTTCCAAATGCGCGTTGGGGAGTAGATGGGTGCCACGCACCTACAAGGTAGAAATCCGACTTCTTACTCGATTGCCCGAGTAGAAGTCGGACTTCTATGAGGGTGCGTGGCACCTCGCCAGTGAATTTCCAACACTGAATACTGAATGCTGTCGGAATGCGGTAGCTTCTCCGAAGTCACTGTTCCCTAATCCCCGATTCTTTCAGCGCGTTCATCAGCAGAGACCAGGGAACATCGTGGCAGCCGCTTTCGTCCAAGCTCGGAAGATAAAAATCTTGTAATACCGCCGGTTTCCGCATTCCTTGATTTTCTTCCTCTTTCTTGATAAACTACCATCGCCGCTGTCGGAGACAGAGCAGTAGTGAGTCCTGCGGTTCTCTTTTTCCTGTTTCAACACAAACACGATCAAGGCCCATGGCAATTACAGTACGAAATCTAACGAAATACTATGGTCACGAGAAAGCGATCAATGACATCTCGTTTGACGTGAAGTCTGGTGAAATCCTCGGTTTTCTGGGCCCGAACGGCGCTGGAAAAACGACGACGATGAAAATCATTACCTGCTACATGCCGCCGAGTTCGGGTACCGTCGATGTCGATGGATATTCGATTGCGGATCATTCGCTCGAAGTGCGGCGGAAGATCGGCTATCTGCCGGAGCTCAATCCGCTCTATCTTGACATGAACGTCATCGAGTATCTCGAGTACGCGTCCCAGCTTCACGGTCTGGACAAGGCAAGGATGAGGCAGCAGCTTGCACACATGGTGGATGTGTGCGGACTGAAGGATGTTCGCCACAAGGATATCGGCGAGCTCTCGAAAGGCTATCGCCAGCGCGTCGGCCTGGCACAGGCGATGATCCATGAACCGGATGTGCTGATTCTTGATGAACCGACGAGCGGACTTGATCCCAACCAGATCGTCGAGATCCGGAACCTTATCAAGCAACTGGGTCGGGCCAAGACTGTCATTCTCTCCACGCACATTCTCTCCGAAGTACAGGCAACCTGTGACCGCGTCATCATCATCAACGAGGGGTCGATCGTTGCCGACGGAACGCCATCGGAGCTGAAGCAGAAATTCCATGGCGCCGAGTCCGTCACAATCGAATTAAAAGCTGCGGTGTCCGATGCAATGACGGATATCTACCCGAAAATCAAATCGCTGGTCGGCGTCGAGTCTGCCGAGTACATCGGGGCGAGTGACGACATGCACCGCTTCTCGATCGTTGTGTCGAAAGGAAGCGACGTTCGCGAGGACTTGTTCAGGCAGGCGGTAGCAGAGAAATGGGTGTTGCTCGAGATGACCCGCAAAGGAACAAGCCTCGAGGAGGTATTCCACCGGTTGACACAAGCGGAAGACGAAAAGAAGTGAAAAGTGAGGGCAAGGAGAAAACAGGTTGGTGAACAGTAAACAATGAATCGAAGGCTTTAAACCTGAAACTCAAAACTCAAAACTGTAAACTCAAAACTTGTAATGAACAAAACCGAAATCCAGGCCTCATGGAATAACATACGGACGATCTCCCGGCGCGAGCTGCAGTCGTACTTCAATTCGGCGATCGCGTACGTCGTCATTGTGGTATTCCTGGCCATCATTGGCTGGTTTCATACCAGCAATCTTTTCCTTGCGAACATTGCCACGATGCGCCTGATGTTTGAGCTCGTTCCGCTGGTGTTCCTTTTTGTCGTACCCGCAATCACCATGCGGTTGCTCTCAGAGGAAAAGAAAAGCGGAACCATCGAGCTGCTCACCACCAAGCCGCTGCACGATTATGAGATTGTGTTCGGAAAGTTTCTCGCCGCATGGGCGTTGGTGGGGGTCGCCCTTCTCCTGACGCTCGTCTATTATCTCACCATCACCTCGATTGGGAAGATCGATAACGGACCGGTGGTCGGGGGGTACTTTGGGCTCATGCTTACGGCCGGCGTGTATGTTGCCATCGGTCTCTTTGCGTCGAGCCTCACAGAGAACCAGGTGATTGCATTCATTATCGGATTTGTGTTTGTGTTTGTGTTGTTAATGCTCGACAAGATCCTGATCTATGTTCCGGAATCGCTTGCGAGCATCGTCGAGTTTCTCGGCATCGACTACCATTTCTCAAATATCGCACGCGGTGTCATCGACACGCGCGACGCGATGTACTTTCTATCTCTGATTGGATTCATGCTTTATCTCACCGTCCTTTCACTTGGGCGGCGGAGATGGTGAACGGAATGTGGAATGAGGACATTCAGAATGGCCAATGATGTTCTGAATTCCGGCTCCTGACTCCTGAATGCTGTGATGCTCAGGCTTATTTTTTGAAACCATAATTGTACCTCGACTCAACTATGAAGAAGCACATGACTCAGACGCTCGTCAGGATCGGTCTTGTTCTGGGGATCCTGATTGTTCTCAACTTCATCTCGATCCGGCTGTTTGGCCGGCTCGATCTGACCTCGCAGGGAGTCTATACGCTTTCCGACGCGAGCAAAAAGCTCGTTGGCGCACTTGATGACCGCGTGACAGTGAAGGCGTTCTTCACAGAGGATCTTCCATCCCCGTACAACAACAACCGCCGTGCTGTTCTTGACATTCTGAATGATTACAAGGCATACTCAAAGGGAAACCTGCAATACGAATTCGTCAATCCGCAGGGAGAAAAAGGGGAGCAGGATGCACAACAGCAGGGGATTGCTCCCGTGCAGGTGCAGGTTGTGAACGAAGACAAACTCGAGGTCAAGCGCGGCTATCTCGGCCTGGTGATGATGTATGAAGATCGAAAAGAAGTTCTGCCTGTGGTGCAAAACCTGAGCTCACTGGAATATGACATCAGCAGCAGTCTGAAGCGCCTCACGTCAAAGATGAAAAAGAAAGTCGGATATACCACAGGGCACGGCGAACCGGAAATGTCTGCCATGCGGCAGGCGTACCAGGCCGGAATGCAGCAGTACGATCTGATGCCCGTCGATCTGAGCAAGGGAGAGCCTGTGCCGTCTGACCTTTCGGCTCTTCTGGTTATTGCGCCTCAGAGTCGCTTTCAGGACAGTGCGCAGTATCAGATGGACCAGTACCTGATGCGTGGAGGGAAGATCGCGTTTTTGCTCAACCGGGTGAACGCAAACCTCCAGATGCGTGCGGGGCAGCCCATCGATCTCGGGCTCGACGATATGCTGCAACACTATGGTGTGCGTTTGAATCCCGATCTCGTTCGCGATGCGCAGTGTGCCAACATTTCGGTCATGCAGCAACAAGGAACCTTCACGTTCCAGAGCCAGGTCCCGTTCCCGTACATCCCCATCGCTTCGGGCTTCAATACCAACAACCCGATCGTCAAAGATCTCCAGGGTGTGATTTTCCATTTTGCCAGCTCTCTCGATACAAGCGGAGCCGCGGCGAGAGGCTTGAAGTCGGAAGTGCTCGTCCGCTCTTCAAAACATAGCGGCCGGCAGACGGGAGTCTTCGTGATTGATCCTTTCCAGCGTTACACGGGGGCAGATCTGGCTGAGGACGGTATTCCTCTGGCAGCGATTGTGGAAGGATCGTTTAAGAGTTACTTCGTTGGCAAACAGCCAGCCGCCGCCGTGGTCGCGAGTCCCGAAACGCGGATCATCGTTGTGGGAGATGGGGATTTCATGAAGGATGAAATGCTCGGCAACCGGGGAAACCTGACATTCTTTGCCAACATCATCGATTACCTCGCAGACGATGCAGGCTTGATTACAATTCGATCCAAAAATGTGGCAACCCTGCCGCTCGACCAAATCTCCGACGGGACTAAGAGACTCCTGAAATACACAAACCTCATCGGGCCACCGGTGCTCATCGTCGCGTATGGTCTCTTTCGCTGGCGGAGGCGGGTTGCATTCAGGAAGGCAATGGAGGCTCAGTCGTTATGACACGCACTATGTACGTTCTGCTCGGCCTTCTTGGCGTCCTCGTCATCGTAGCATATCTTGTGATGCAGAAGCCGGGCGAGCGAAGCTCTTCCGGTGATACCGGTGAAGTCCTCGTTTCGATTGACTCGCTGGCAGTCGACGGAATTGAGATCAAATCACAGGCGGGCATTGTGGTTCTTCAGAAGAAGGGGGTCGAGTGGTTTGTTCAGGAGCCGGTTTTATACAAGGCCGATCAGTCAAACATTGCGACCTTGATTCATAGCAGCAGAAGTCTTGAGGTAAAGAACATCGTCTCGAACAAGCCTGAGAAACACTCTGTCTTCCAGGTGGATTCGGCGGGGACGAGCGTCAGGATGCTCGAAAAAGGGGTCGAAAAAGTTTCCTTCATTCTTGGCAAGTCCGGCAGCAGTTATGCTGAGACGTATGCACGACGTACAGCATCGAGCGACGTTGTGCTTGTGACCGGCGCATCAGCGTACCTCTTCAATCGCCCGGTGAAAGAGTGGCGCGACAAGACAATCATCACCATTCCCCGGGAGAACATCAAGGAAGTCCGCTATCAGTATGGTGACACAACGTTTGTTCTGGCGTTCAAGGACAGTGCGTGGACCATCGGGAAGGATCCGACGCAGGAAGGAATTGTCGGCAACCTCATTTCATCGCTGTCTAACGTCCAGGCGGATGATTTCGTGGACACACTCGCCAACCGCTCCTCCAAGCCCACCGCTCAGATCACCTTCGCGGGAACACAACTCACCTTCTTTTACGTCAAAGTGGGTGAAAAGTACCTTGTTCAGTGTTCTGCATCGCCGCAATGGTTCGAAATGCAGAGCTGGCATGCAAGCCAGATCCTCTTGCGCAAGAAGGACATGTTAAAGTCGGGCAAATAGCGCAGAACAAGAATTGCGCATGCTGAAGCCACTCCGCAAGGGGAATAATTCCTTGCTTGGCGCTGCAAATTTGGTTAGTTTTCAATGCTTTGGAGCATAAAACCATAGTTCCAATCCACAATAATTCCTATGGAGGTTGGTCATTACTCTCATGCATAAGTTCTTTCGGCCCTTTCTGGCAGGTTTCTGTTTTGCACTGGTTCTGGCAGGATGCGCAGGATCCGGCCCTGCCGTCGTAGCGAAAATCGGAGATTCTCCCCTTACACTTGAGGAATTCGAAGAAAGCTATACGAAAAACAATGGTGGGTGGGAAAAAGCCACGACCTCAAGCTATGAGGATCGCGAGAAATTCCTGGACCTGCTCGTGAAGTTCAGACTCAAAGTCCTGGAAGCCAGGAACCGTGGCCTGCTGTCTGACTCCACGATCAAGAGCGAACTTGAGGGCTACGAGGTCACCGTGGCCACATCGTATATGCTGGAAAAAGAGATTATCGGCCCAAAAGTCCTGGAGACTTACAACAGGAAAAAAGAGGAGATCCGTGCCAGCCACATCCTCCTCCGGCTGAACCCCGAGCCAACCCCTGCGGATACACTCGCCGCGTACACCAAGGCGATGAATGTTATCAGTCTAGTCCCGAAATATGGCTTCGACACTCTGGCCACAACCTATTCGGAAGAACAAAGCGCCTCATTTAACAAGGGGGATTTGGGCTATTTCTCGTCGGGTAGGATGGTGCCGGAGTTTGACGATGCTTGCTATAATCTCAAAGTTGGGGAATATACCCCCCGACCGGTGCGGACGCAGTTTGGCTATCACGTCATCAAGGTCACAGACCGTCAGCCGACCAAGGGGGCCGTGCGTGTGAGTCACATCCTGCGGCGTTTCAAAGACGTTGCTGAAGATAGCGTTGCCGTTACAGATTCCGCCTGGACCATCTACAGGGCCCTTAAGGCTGGAACAGATTTCGCTGAGGCCGCAAAGCGATATAGCCAGGATCAGGGGTCCCAGGCCAACGGCGGGGACATAGGATTCTATGAACGTGGACGGATACCACCAGAGATAGAGAACATTTTCTACGGCACACCTCTTGACTCGGTGACAACCCCCGTCAGAATGCCGTATGGATATCACATCTTCAAGATCACCGGATACAAGGGCATACCTCAGTTTGCGGATATGGAGAAGGAGCTGCGTGATCAGTACAATCAGACGCGCTACAGTACAGATTATGCACGGTTTGTTGGCAATCTTGCAAAACAATATCGCCTGAAATTTGACACGTTGACGATTGTTCAGCTGCTGCACGCGTTCGACACGACGCAGACGCCAGCTTCATGGACATGGAGCGACACGCTGAACGCCGATTTGAAGAAGAAGGTACTCCTCACATGTGAAGGCCGGCCCGCCACGGTCAACGATTTGATCGAACACGTCAACGGATCGGCTGAGTTCAAGTCCATTCTGTTGAATCCCAAGAACATTCAGCACATGATCGAACGAGTGTCTGAAGCCAAGATGATGGAGGAACATGCCCGCCAGGTGCCGCAGCGTTATCCGGCGTTTTCGAAGCTCTTGAAAGAATATCAGGATGGAATATTGCTGTACCGTATCGAGCAGGATGAAGTATGGAAGAAAGTCGTTGTGAACGATTCGCTTCTGAAGATCCACCACAATCAGACCAGAGAGAAGTATCGCTGGCCGGATCGCGTGGATTTCGCAGAGATATTGGTCACGACCGACAGTATGGCCAAGGCGGTGTATAAGGAGATTCGGGCGGGAAAGCAATTCGCCGAGGCGGCTGAAAAGTACACGATGCGGAACGGCTACAAGGAGAAAAAGGGTGTGTGGGGACTGACCCCGAACCCATTGAATGAATTCTCGCGTTACGCGGCGATCCTCCCTGTGGACAGCATTCCTCCTCCCTTTGAACACCCCAACGGGTGGTCGATCATCAAGGTGCTGGCAAAGGACAGCTCGCGCGTGAAAACATTCGAAGAAGCCATGCCCGAGGTGATGAGCTCATACCAGGAGTATGCATCGAAAGCCCGGCAGGATGAATGGATCGCGGAACTGAAATCACGATACGCGGTGGTTCTGAAGAAAGAACTTCTCCTGGAAGCCTTCAAAAGGAAACCCGTTGCTACGCAGTAGGCTTGCTTTCTTTTTCTGTCTGGCGTTGATCATGGGATGCGGTAACAAGGACTCTGCCCAAAGTCCCGTGGCACGCATTGACGACAGAACATTGACATTAGAACATGTGAAGGCACGGTTGGACTCTTCACGGGGGGTAACTCCTGCACAGGTCGGAGAGTATGCGCGCCGCTGGATAAACGAAGAGATTCTGTACAGGGAAGCCTTGCGCAGGGGGATGGACACCAGGGAATCTGTACGCGCACAACTCGAGGAAGTCCGCCGACAGTTGGCAATCAACGCGCTTCTGCAGGATGAGATCTATACAGAGAAATCCGTCCAGAGCACACCCGAAGACATCTCTCAGTATTATTCTGTCCACAACAAGGAATTCACCCTTCCAACAGACGTTGCGCTCGTCAGCTTTCTCTTATTTCGCGATCGCGATGCCGCCAACGCATTCCGAACGCTTGTTCTTAAGGGGACACCCTGGGCGCAAGCCGTCCGGCAGACAATGGCAGATCCTCAGCAGTCGTTGTTGATGGTCACGAGGATGGATTCGGCATACTACTCTCAGCGCACGCTTCTCCCGGTCGAGCTCTGGAGGGTTGCCTCGGCATCGACCAAGCCCGAGCCTTCATTTCCGGTTCAAACGAACGAAGGCTCTTACATTCTCATTGTCTGGAAGCTTGATCGCCAGGGACAAATTGCCGATCTGGCCTATGTCGAGCAAGAAATCCGAAGTCGGCTGACGATCGAGCGTCGCCGCCGTGCACTCGAGGGTCTGATCGAAAGGCTGCGTTCAAACCATGCTGTTGAGATCATGGTGAGCGATCACACTGACACCAGCTCAACCAATTCCGAGAGATAGGAGAAGTTCCAATGAAGGGACGCACTACATCAGTGTTCACGAGCGTCGTTGTTGCTGCGATCGTTCTGGTTTTCGCTCCCTACCGACTGATGGCACAGACTGCGGTTGATCGCATCGTGGCGGTCGTTGACAGGGAAATCATCACGGAGTCCGATCTCCATGAGAGGATCACGTACGTCGCACTTCAGAACCGTGTTGACGCCCAGGCTCCCGGATTGCGGAAACAGGTTCTCGAAGGAATGATCGCAGACAAGCTCGTTCTCGCTCAGGCAATCATAGACAGCGTCAATGTCTCCGAGGACGAAGTAAGCCGGATGCTCGATCAGCAGTTTCAGAATTTTGTCCGCCAGGCAGGGTCTGAACAACGGTTGGAGCAGATTTATGGAAAGCCTGTAGCGAGGATGAAGCGTGAGTATCGGCCTGAAATGCGAAAGCAGCTTCTCATCCAGCGCGTGCGTCAGCAACGTGAGGCAAATATTCTCATTGCGCGCCGGGAAGTGGAAGAGTTCTTTGAATCCTACAAAGACAGTCTGCCGAAAGTCCCCGAAGAACTCGATCTCAGCCACATCTTCATCGTTCCCAAACCCGACTCGTTGCTTGAGGCGCAGACTCGTCGAACGCTCACTGTGATTCGTGACAGCATCATCGCGGGAGGAGATTTCGCGGACTTCGCGCGACGGTACTCGCAGGATGGAAGCGCACCGAGCGGTGGAGATCTCGGGTGGGCGAAACGTGGGTTGGTATTCGTTCCCGAGTTTGAGCAGGCTGTGTTTGCGCTGAAAGAGAAAGAAATCTCACCGGTGGTAAAGACGGAATTTGGCTATCATCTTGTTCAGCTCCTTGAACGAAGGGGTGAATCGGTGCATGCCCGGCATATCCTGGTCCGGACGGAGAAAGGGCCTGCCAGTGATACAGCGGCCGTTGTCCGGTTGAACGGGTTGCGTGATCGCGCACTGAAGGGTGAACTGTTTGCAGAGCTTGCCCGTAAGAATTCAGAAGACGATGAGACGAAATCCCTCGGCGGAGATTTGGGAACGGTTGCGGTCGACCAACTGGAGGCTGATTTTTCAGCGGTTGTCAAGGATCTCAAAGCGGGAGAAATCAGTCAGCCACACAGGGTAACATTGAAGGCGTCCTACGGCTATCAGATTGTCCTTCTGAAGAAGCGCACTTCTCCGCATGCTGTCAACCCGACTGAGGACTACAAGCGGATCGAACAGATGGCTCTCTATCTGAAGCGCAATCGTATGAACAGTGAGTGGATCGAAGAGCTTAAGAAGAGCATTTACATGGAGGTTCGCCTGTAATCCGGCCTCGGCCGGGTTTGGTTGACATCAGGAATACCTCCGTCAATATTCACGGACATCGATCTTCATGAACGACGTTAAGACAGTCTCCGAACTCACCAAAGC
>QYQB01000161.1 GCA_007280275.1 bacterium
TCCTTTGGTCGGAGAGAAGAGCACATCCGATTTCGTCGTTGTCCCCGATGCGGAGATGTACCAGATGAAGGACACCAGGATGACACCGAGAACCGAGTATGAGACGATCGGGCGGCGCTTGAAAAGAGAAAGAATCTTGGTGAAGATGGCAGATTGGAAGAATGGGATCTTGGGTACCCGGAACATGGTGATGCCCCTTCTGTTGCTGAGGTATGATGGTTGTACTGACGGCTGGGAAGGCGAATCCAATCAAGGAAAGCGGTGCGACAAAATCAATAAGTACAACTACTTACAAATATTTGTACGTAAAAGTACCGACAAGGATTAGACGTCGTTGAGGCCGAACTCGTTGCACCAACGAGTGCCCGATTCCTCGAAAACCTCCCGCTGTACGAGATTGACTCCACTGCACTTTCGGTGATAGCGCAAGGAATTGCCAAAATCGGCCTTCTTACAAACGGCGACTTGCGTTTGTGGCAAACCGTTTATTTACCCCGACTTGTCCCGATGTTTTTTATCGGGGTGTTTTCTATCGGGACCTGACCCGACTTGTCCTGATTTATCCCGAAGCTCTTCTTCGGGACGTCCTTTGTCGGGATGATGTCTATGTGAACTCGCTCATTTTTTAGATTCCTCTTAAGGGCTTATTCTTCATTGTATTACAGTTCAGAAGTAGTGCATGGCGATCATATATATGTATATTTAAGTTGTTTATGAATTCTTGAGAAGCTCCCCAGCCGGGAAATATCGTGTTCCTTTCCCTTTTCCCTCTTTTCGCAGGAGTCCTCTCTGCTCAAGGTCTTTAAGCTGCCGCAAGGCTGTTAACCGATGTGCCTTCCCTGCAAGGATTCTGTAATCAGCATTCTTCATAGACTCGTGGCGCGAGAAGTATTCCCTTAACTTTTGCTCAACGGTTCCTTTTTGCAGTAACGGGTAGTATTTTGCAGCCTTCCGAGTGCCGACAATCTCAACGACACCCTGCTCGACAAGTTGGCGAACGCCTTTGGCAGTGCCATCGCGAGGTTCCATCCACCACTGTCAAAGTATTTCGGCGCCCGCATCAATCAACGCACGATTCTCCGATACATCGAACGTCCTCACCTTCTTTCCTTTCCGCAACCACTTCATAAGGAGCCGCTCGACGTTCCCGCCCGGCTGGGCATAAGCGACAAAGACCTCATTGGCGAGTTGAATCATCAACTCGTTCCGCTTGTTCGCTGTCGCTTGGCTGGCACGACTAACCTTTTGATTGAATGGAGTAACGATGAGAACCCTGTTTGTTGAGAGAGCTGTCGCAAAATCTGGCTCAGGACGCTTCTTCAATCCTCGTGCAAGCGCTACGATAACCGGCTGCTTGCCTTTGAGAAGATAGTGAAGCACGTCTTTCTCAATCTGTGAGTGGAAACCTGATATGATGCATCCATTTCCATTCCGTTGGCCAATTGCCCAATCGTAGCATTTAAGAATTATTGAAGCAGGCACACGACGACTGCACAAGAATGCGGTTTTGGTCAATTCTATAAGCTGGTTGTTGCCGACATGTTGCATCATTACCCTTTTCTTGAATGTAGACATCATGTCTACGTTGGTGTCTATGTTTGTTACCCCAAAGGGCTTTTTTAGAGGCGCCATTATCTGGACACTTTGTCCGGATTTATGTCCAGATTCCTGAGAATCTAGTATTTTCAGGTCAAGCTTGGACAACCTGAACTGCACTAAACCTACCTCTACCCGTGTCTAATTTGTCTGATGAGTGTCCGAAATCTTATTGGCCACAACGACAATCTTCTTTAACCTACCACCAAATGCCTCTTTTCATCGTCTGCGCATAGAAGTTTGCAGAGTTTGCAAAACTGGCACCATTCTGCAAACTCTGCAATCATTGTCGTCCGACGAATTCATTGAACAATCTATTCACGAGACGATATTTGCCTCTTTCCACTTTCAGAAGGAGACCTTTTTCACTCAACCTGGCTACTGCCGCTGCAAGCGTCCCCTTGCTGATTTCCTTCCTCTGCTTCCGAATCTGTTTCAAAATGTCATCAAACGAGTGCGCCTTTCTCTCCTTCTAACTTCTTCCCTACCCGATACTTAATATCGTAGTTGCTTGCCCGCCGTGATTTACCTTTTGGCGGGATGCCTCTCCGCCGTGTGTCGTTTTTCGGCATCCCGTACAGCGGAACTTCACGTTTGGGCGGAATAAAATCCAACTCCTCCTCCGTAAACCTCCCGCCGCTGTCTGGCGGGATTGAGCGCCTTTCCGCGATATCCCGCACGCTCTTTGCGGGGACTCTGACCTTTTATAAAGTTAGCCTACGTTATCATCATCAAGCGCTTCTTGCACTTTGAATCTGAGTTCTTGAAGAAGCAATGGAAACTTGGTCATAGATTCGTTGAACTTGTCGAGCGATTCGATACTCTTGTCATGGAGGGATTGAGACGGCGGAAGGCTTTGGAATACCTTTCTGCCTTGATCAGAATAGTAGAAATCGACCACCGCGGAATATGCCTTGAAGCATTCCTTCAGCAGGCTTAGTGCAGACTGAGCCGTGCGATCATCCAAGTATAGGACACAAAGGTAATAGGCATCTTCAGTTTGCCAATATCGCTTGAGAAATTCGTCCTTCTTGTCCTTGAAATCGCGATCATCCGCATAAGTGAAAAGATTAGCTGCTGAGTACTTTTGCAAATCGTAAAGCCTTCCGTAAAGTTGATCGAATCGTTCGAATAGCAGTCTTGCGAACTCGGTATGACGGATTTGGAACGCGATGTTCTTCCGAGACAGCGCAGACTTGATTGGCTCTATCTGTTGAGCGACCCGGACATGGCTTTCCTCGATAATTTTGGTTCGCGCTGCAAGAGTTGCGATTTCAGCGGTCTGCTTCGCCAGCTCAGAGAAGAAGTTCCTGAGGAATAGCAATCCGGCTCCGACGAGAACGAGGAGAACGTATAGTAGGAACTCCAATGGCATGATAAGCCCTCCTGATGATAATGGCAGCTAACGGTCGCCGCATGCACGCAGCGGTTTTGCGAACTACAACAAATCTCCTATGCAATTGTAAGCACAACCGTTATCTTCCTCCCTTGCAAACCATCGACCGTTGCGCCCCACTCACCTGTAGTCTTTGTCTTCAAAGATCGATGATTGAGCATTCGCTGCGATCAATCTGATTCGAACATTTGTGGCCTTGTATTCTTCGACGATTGCTTTCGACTTTAGCCTATTGAGTGCACGGTAAACCTGTTTCTCGAACTCGATTCTGTTTTGCCCTCTCGTTCGGAATTCTAGATTCTTACAGACTCTAGACGTTAGAGAGTCTTTGGTGCAACTATTATTCGCACAACCTTGGAGTACTGCAATGATCGAGTTCTGAAGAGTGTCCGATGAGAAGCCGGACTCTTTGTGTGTCCTTGTTCGACTCCATTCGAGTGCATTGTCGAGTCTTGATTGTATTGGCTCATTGGAAACTCGCTCGTTGATGTTCAGTATCTGAGCCGTCCGACTGATCAGAGTATCATTTGTTGGAGTGTGGACTGATTGGTGTCTACCTGGTGGCAGAATATTATGCGCTTCCAAAGTCTGCCATAGAGATTCCATTGCTTGTTCTGTGTTGAAGTAAAACTCGCTTCCACGAACACGCCAGAATGTCCAGCCGCATCGCTCAAGTATTCGTTGGCGGCGCATATCTTGTTCACGTTGCTCCAAGCTGCTGTGCCAATCATCTCCATCACATTCTACCGCTAATCTTCTCTGATCATCTTCGATCACAAGGTCGATCGAATAACCAGCAACCTTGAACTGCTGAATAATTCGGTAGCCTCTGTCAAAAACTTGCAGGAAAGTATCAACTTCGAACCAAGATTGAAAAGGTTTAGGAGGCTTTTCGACCTTTCTGGTTACCTTGTTTGCATCGTCTCTCAGTTTCTGAATATCTATTCCTTCAAAGGTTTGCTGCTGGGCTTTCGGATCGAGACAGTAGCTCAAAAGTTTGTAGCGGAAACACTCTTGGTTCCGAAAGTCATTGGGCGACGGAGTATGAAACAACCACATTTGATCCCGAGCTCGACTGGCCGCAACGTTGTATCTTCTTCTGTCCGCTGGTTTCGTTAGAGCTACCATCTGAGTTTCACCTGGCGCGGCAACCATACTAAGAAACATTACGTCACGCTCATCACCTTGAAAAGCATAGGCATCTCCGCAGACGATATTTCTTTGAGCAATTTCTTCCGGACCGATTTCTTCAAGCAGCATCCGCTCGATTTCACGAGCCTGGTATTCGCCAAGCAGGCTAATGACGCCAATTGTCTTCTTGCCGTAAGGGTGATTTTCATCGACTGTGCAGTCGTACTCGGGATTACCGCAACACTCGGCAATTTTCTCAACGATTGCTTCTGCCTCTGGAAGGTTTCTCGCCGCTTGAGTGCCACCTTCTCGATAACCGTCCTTAACATGAAAAGCTACAACAGGTTTAAGCCTCTTCGGTGGGTACTGCCTGAGTGGTTGTAGCGGGCTGTGTTGATAGCAAAGATCGTTTGAGAATTGAATAATCTCAGGCATACACCGAAAATGTTCCTGAAGAACAATTCGGCTAGGAAAAATTACCTTTCCAATAGAGAAGAAGGAGCTGTCAATATCGACTGCAGTTTGTGTCGCTTTAGGAAGATCCTCTAAGTATTTGTGCTTCAGGAGATCGGCGTCGTCTCGGCGAATACCAATATTCTCAGGGCTTATCTGTTCCTCATCTCCTACAATTATGATCTTCTTTGCCAAGAATGGTAGGAACAAAGCATCAGCTCCCGATTGGCTGGCTTCATCAATGATGACGACATCATATACCTCGACTCCGGGCTTCACCGTTTCCACAACTTTGTATAGAGGCATGATCCACGCTGGAATCGCATTGCGGCACTCTTCCATATTCTCTCTGGCTCTTTTGCGGTGCAACTCGGCTCGTCTGCCAGTCCCCCGTCCAATCCTTCTCATTTCTATTGTCCACGCTTCAAGGTGTCTACGCTCGTGCTCTCCAAGTTTGTCAAAGCAGTGCTTCCAAGCGCAAGCTGCCGCAAGTTTCGACGTGGTCTGGCGGATTTCATCTTGTGTGGTTTGGAGGTTGGAAACTAACCCTGGCTCGTTCGCACCTTCAATGTATTCTTCAAGCCAATATTTGGCCTGATTCCAATTCCAACTCTGAGAGAACATGCTGAGCTTATCGTTCCAGTCGGCGTTGTTCAGTTGGGACTCTATCTTCTCAGCAAGGGTAGGAGCAAGTCGCGATAATCTTCTCTGGAGTTCCTGTCGCTGTTGGTACAAAGACCTATCATGATGAAGAGTCCTTAAAGCTAGGAGAGATTTTCCGTAAGTGATTTCGTCTCGATCTCTAACTGCGATAAGCATTTCATTCATGAGTGGATGCGGATCTCTTGTTGCCAAGCTCACCACGATCGCTTGCTCAGTCTCATCGAAGAATGCCCGGGTGCGACGCAGTGAGCGTTCAGCTTCGATTGCGTGTATTGTCCGGTGATACTGTTCAATTTCGTCTATGATTTGCCATGCAGGTTGAGACAGTCCTTGAATGACTGAACATGCATCCCGTGCTTTCCCCATTAGGGAATGCAGACTCAATGCCTGTTCCAGGGGTTCACAAAGGTCCTCGATAATCCCAACTTGAATTGAGCGACCGCCGGCAACTTTCTTTGCGTACAGTGACCAGAGAGCCCAGAGTTTTACAATTCGATTCTCAACTTCAAGAGTTTCCAGAAGTTCTCTGATGACGCGTGGATTGTCACATCTCTCGCCATTGACAAAAGTCTTGCTGACAATATACCAGCCGTCCTTTATAGGTTTAGGTCTAAATAAGGGTAGACCGAGTGATCCGCCGTTCGCAAAATGGGTAAGTAAGGACTTAGCATTTGCAATAACAACGGAACGATCATAGCCTTGAGGTAGGCTAATCTGTCTGTCGTCTGCTTTGCGGGCAAGTTCAATCAAACCTCTCAAGTAGTTTTGGGATGACGTGAACAATTCTCGCCAACTTCGATCACGTTCACTGAGGATGTCATTTACTGCTCTGGGGACCCATGGCTGACTGTGTTTTAGAACGTTCGCCCGAGTGTCGAGTAGTCGAGAAAAGGCGGTTTTGAGATTATCGAGTTGTGCTTGCGATGCCGCAGAGAGCTTGGGATAGATATCTGAGGTTAAAACAAGCCCAAAGCTGTTGTGGTGGCTTTCGGCTTCTGACTCAAGCCTGTGGTTTTTAACGAAGTCTTCGAGAGTTGGCAACCTATCGGCGAGGATCAGGGCTTTCTGACATTCAAACACCCTGTCTTCGGTGAGTTCTCGATGCAACCTAAGCAAATCCAGAATCTCCTCATCACTCAATGGCGGCTGGGTCTCGGTATTTATTTTTGCTTCTAGCCAATCGTGGAGGGGTTGCTCGCTTGTGATTTGTCGGGCAATGGATTGTGCTGATCCTCGGTACAACCCGCTGCAAACATCGTGTTCATAGGTTTCACGCTCCCTGATCTCTCTGAGGCGGCGATGCAAGTCAGCTTCTCGCTTTCGCAAGAAGTTCAAACTGTTTCTAAGGTAGTCAATTTCCTCCTTGTTCTTTCGTTCATTCCAGTCATGTTGTTTGTTAGTGATGCCGTAAACCGAGTCTTCCAGTTCTTTCAAGGCGGTAGAATCATTTCCAAGCAGGCTTACACACAAAGCCGACATCTCCTTTGGAATCATACCCTTGAGAACTTTGAGGGCTCTGGGCGTTTGACTTGTTACGAGGACTTTCTTTCCTGCGCCAAGCAGATGGCAAATGAGGTTTGCTATGGTATGACTTTTCCCAGTCCCGGGTGGTCCTTGAACGACAACACCTTGCCTGGTATTGATTGTCTCGACAATTCTATTTTGTTCGTCATTCGAAGGAAGCGGGAAAAGAACCTCTTGAAAATCAGCGAGAAGTTTGTCTGAGTCAGATTCGCCCCCCGATGGAGGATCATCGTCGATGACTTCAACGATGCGCTGGATGCCAAAAGGAATTTGGACGCCAGACTTGAGTTGGTTGATGATGTCTTGAAATGCAGTAATGAGGCTGCGTTCCGACCTTCTCCGCAGGATTAGCGCAGGAGATAACGTGATCCTGGGTTTTTCAGAAATCTCTTTGGGAGATAGAAGTCCATCTTCATACATCCCGCTTGATGAGAGAGAGTTTATCCAAGACCGTAGAATTTCTTCTATTGCGGGATTGTTCCAAAGTGCATCCCCAAGTGTGGTCAATTGTTTTTCGGCGGCAGTTTGTTCATCAGGATTTGGTCGTTCCGAAGCCTCCAGCATATCCTGTTCAAGGGTAGGCTTGGCACCGTCAGCACCTGGCGATACGATCAAAGTTCCACGCTTTCCATCAAGCTCTACGGAAGTCTGAGCGACAACAAGATGGCGGCGAACCTGTTGCCCGGACGGCGTTTCCCAACTCAAGAGACCTAAACCCAAGACTAGCTCGAACGCTTCGCCGAGTTTCTTCTGCAGCTGATAAATTGCGTGAAGAGCTGCATAGACGTTTTGGACCTTTTTTACTCTTTCATTCTCCTGTGCCCAAGGCCACCATTTTTCTTCGAGGTACTTATCCCACTGCGGAGGAATGTGTGGTCGCGTGTCTAACTCGATGAACGTTTCTTGAGTGTAAGCGTCATCCGTTTCCTCTGTGTTTTCTGGTACAGCTATCTTAGTTAAGATTTCCGGCATATCGCTTGAGTTTGCAAGATCAACCTCTCTGACCCACGGTTCAACGTCCTTTGGTACTGGTGGAAACGGCATGACTGTTGGTTTTTTGATCTCCAGCCAAACTTCATCGTCCTCAGTTCGGAAAGCACCCCAAGCCGGGGTGTAACATTCTTGCTCTTTGGGAACGTCAGCGAACCACAGAACCTTGTCGTAATCTTCAACCCGCCGAACAGTCTTGGCTCTGAGTTCTGCAAGTTCTCGTAAATACGTGAACAGGTTGATTGCTTGCGTTCTAGCAGTTTCACTTATTTCGGACATGGTGCTCAAGATTTGTGTCCTCAATGTATGTTACGAATCAGTGTGTGGCGCAATTGCATATAACGTGTGCACAAACCACACCGTTGTTTTGTCCGCCATCAAACGACCAATTTTCTCGCGCCAAAACCAATGGAACGACCACAATATTCCTTTTCAACGAAGGGAGTGTCGTGGTTTGTGCTATCATGCGTGATTTTGCCATGACAGTAACTCCTTCAATTGTTCGATCTCCAGCCACGGTCTCCGACGGTGAAGGATCCGATGACAGTTTGAACAGACAAGGGCAATGTCCTCAACTCGTGAGACTGAGTTGTCCGTCAGTTGAGAAACAGGAATAGTGTGATGCGCTTCAATGAACCCTTCACCAAACCGCCCGTAGACTTTTCCGAAATCGAAACCGCAAGCGTGACAAAACAAGCGACCAAACTTGCTGAGCGCATTTGCCTTTGCTGCACGAATGAGTGCTGGATTCCGTTCCCACTTTCGGTGAGTAACAAATGCTGGACGACCTTCGGGAAACTCCGATGCCTCGTTATCATCGGAAGTGACGGGTTCTTGTTCACCCTCGAAATAGAGTTGGTCCAGTCGTTCAGCTTGCAAAGAGTCGACTTCAAAATTCGTACTATTGGCGATTTGCAGAATACTGAGTCCTGATAGTACGGGATCGTTCTTCAGTTGCCCCCGTGAGAGTTTAGGCGGACGCAAATGGACTGAATCAAGAAGAATCTTCGCACGCAATGTGGGCTTGGCGTCAATGGGTTCAGAATAATACTTTGCCGCCTCCACGTCATTCAACATTTTGGGTACGTCAATCATTGTTCCGTGTGCCACTATTCCGCCAGAACCTACGTCGCCAGCATCAGATCGCCACAGATAGACACTGTCTCCGACGTTCATCTGGGAAGCGAAATGTTTCTGTCTGACCATCCACAGAATAACTCGGAACTGGCTCAGGTAAGAGTCCACATCAAAAAGTTTGGGATTGCCCTGAAAAAGCCAAGTTCTCACTTGTCAAAGTTCTTTAGGCAAAATGGCACATACTCCCGGAATTACACATCGCGTGAAGGCTGCCGCCGCAGGTGAAAAGGCGCACATCTGCGTTATTGCGTGTTGAAACACGAGCACCTTCTTGGGCACTTCTCGCGAATCCAACCGTTCTGTACTATACAATCCGCAAGTCTCAATCTCAGAACTTGCCCAACGCCTTGATCTTTTCGAGCAATGAACCTGTGTCCGAGATTGCGGCAGTTAGAGCCCATCGACAAACCATCAGGACTGCTGGAGTTCAACTCCAGCATGGGCCTTCTTCGACAGCCCGCCTACCCGACAAGCTCGGTTCGGCGGGCTGTCGAAGAACAGCAGGCGTGATGGTAAGTAAGAGAGTATCAGGAGAAAGTCAACGCCCGGTCGTCACTTCTTGAGAATGTGCTTCTTTGCTTCTTCCAATGTTATGACCCCGTCACCGTTGAGATCCGCTCCTCTGAACCGGGGTGCGCTGTTCGCTTCATCAGCGGAGAGTTTTCCGTCGCCATTGCGATCGAGCCGCTTGAAGCGGTTTTCCAGTTGCCGTTCCGTTTCTGTCTGACTCTGCCGCGCGGCCTGCCTCGCCCGCGTTCTACGATTGTCCTGGCGGATCCATTTCGGATCCTGAAGCTGTGCCTCCCACGCGTCATAAAGAGATTTCAATTCTTTCACCTTCTCAGGCAGCTTCGCTGCCAGGTTGTTCGCTTCGCCAACGTCATCAGCAAGATTGTATAACGACCACTCCTTCTCACCCTGTTCTTTGATCAGTTTCCAATCGCCGTGGCGGATCGCCTGTTTCTCCCCCATCCTCCAGCAGAGAGTCTCGTGCGGCCGATCGGGGTTCTTGCCGGTCATAAACGGCGAGAGGTCCACGCCATCGAGATTCACTTCGGGTTTGATCGTCCCGCCAGCCGCGGCGATCGCCGTGGGATGAATGTCGAGCGAGCTTACGGGTTGATGAAAGACTTTGCCTGCCGGGAGACGGCCTTTCCATTGCATCATGAACGGAAGGCGAATTCCCCCCTCGAGCACCTGGGCTTTGTAGCCGCGAAGTGGCAGGTTGCCCGATGTGGTTGTCAGTGTCGGGCCGCCGTTATCGCTGATGAAGACAATGAGTGTGTTCTCTTCCAGTTTGTGCCTTCGGACTCTCTCGATCACACGCCCCACGGCATCGTCCATAGCGGAGCTCATTGCAGCGAACGTCTTGCGCTTCTCGTCCTTGATATGCCCAAACCTGTCGAGATATTTCTGTATAGACTGCAACGGCATGTGCACTGCATTGAATGGCAGATAGAGGAAAAACGGTTCGTCGTGATGTTTTTCGATGAATGCTTCTGCCTCACGCGCAAAGGCGTCAGTCAGGTACTCTTTCTCGGAAACAGGCGTCGAGCTGCGCAGGATGGTTCCTCCCTTCACGTCATTTCCAACATAGGAGTGCGCCCCTCCAAGGAACCCGAAGAACTCATCAAACCCGCGATTCGTCGGCAGGAACTCCGGTTTCAGTCCGAGATGCCACTTCCCCACCATTCCGGTTTTGTATCCCAGTTCCTTCAATCGGGCAGGAAGAAGCGTTTCACTCAACGGGAGACCAAAATCGGTGGAGGCATCTGTTGTCTGACCGGGATTAAACTCATGACCAAACCGCTGCTGATAGCGGCCCGTCAGCAAACCCGCCCTTGAAGGGCTGCAGAGAGGGGCCGTGACATATCCATTCGTGAACCGAACCCCGTTTCGGGCAATCGAGTCAATGTGCGGCGTGGGAATTTCCTTGTTCCCCTGACACCCCAGTTCGCCATATCCCAGATCATCTGCGACGATGAGGATGATGTTGGGTTTCTTCACCGCGTTGGACCGACCAGGATTCAGGATGTGCTCCAATCCATTCGAATGAAGGCCCAGAAACCCGGCAGCCAAAGTACTGCGCGTAATGAATTCGCGTCGGGTCAGCGATTGAGGTTTTGGCAATCGTCGTTTCACAGAATTCCTTTCCACGGTGAAGAGGATTTTTTATCGGACCAGCAGCATTTTCCTGCTTTGAGTTTGATCGGGGGTGGTCAAGACATAGAAATACACACCCGAGCAAACTGATTCACCTCGCTTGTTTCTCCCATCCCACTGTGCGGTGTGGGTTCCTGCTGAGCGCACCTCGCTGACGAGCGTCGCGACTTCTCGCCCCAGGATGTCGAACACCTTCAGAGTTACGAAGCTGACCGCAGGAAGCCCCGCCTTCGCTGAAGCTCCGGCTTGCCCTGACGCGTTCGGGACGGGCAGGTGATAGCTGATCGCTGTAGTGGGATTTCCGCCGAAGGCGGATCCGCCTCTGGCGGAAAACGGGTTTGGATAGTTTTGGCTGAGGAATGGCATCAGGGGAACCGTCACAGGCCCGGATTCGACTCCCGTCGGCGGAAAGACGGTCGAAACGGTAAAATCCACCCAGAACATTCCCGACGTATTCGCGATGGCCGAGCGTAATGCGGTGCCGATCGTCAGCGCAGGATCGGCATATTGCTTCCACCACGTCGTATCGATCTTATACCCAAATTGAAATGCAACAGGATTAGGCGAAAACTTCGATCCCCAGGCCTTGAACTCATTCACCATCTGCGTCAGGGACGTGAATTGCTGACTGTCGTCGACAAACAGAATATTTCCCCGAAAGGTCGGCGGCATCCAGCTTGTTGCATAGTGTTTAAGAAACAGTGTGTACGATGGATCCACAGCCTTTACCCGCTGTTCCCACGATTGCGCTTCGGCGTCAGTGACTTTCCTCCCTCCGGAAATTGTATTCGCGAAGAACCACTCCACATCCACACCGAATCCCCGGACACAGGAATGGTGCTTGTACCGATTCAACACGATCGGGATGAGTGTGTCCATGCTGGCGGCGCCCGATTCCACTTGCAGCCAGATGTTGAGTCCCGCGGAATCGAACCTCGTCAAATACGCTTCATTCTGATCGGACCCGATAAACTGAGTGTACGGAAGAGAGATTCCGTCACCGGGGAAATTGAATTGCGTTACTCCATTGCTTTGGTAGAGAGAGACGATCCACACGCCGCCGGGGATTGAGCCGGGGAAACGTGAAGCCATTTCCCTGCCAACATGAATCCAATAGTCTGCGGAAGGGAATTGGCGGTTCGGATAGCTGCCCAGGACGCGCGAGGCGCGGAATCCGGCGACTGACGCCGGTTGTGCACTGCCTGGCGATATCGCAAGCGCGAAGAAAAAGAGGAGAATAGCGAGGCGTTTCATCGGCCGAAATCTACGAAAAGAATAGCACAGTACGAAGCGAACAGGAGAATCGATCCTGCATCGCTCACATTCTGATCTGCGGACCGTCGATTACTTCATCAAGGTCATCGCTTTCGTTTGGACCTGACCTCCGACATTTATTACGTAGAAATATACGCCGGACGACATTCTGCCCGCATCAAAGACCACGCGATACGTTCCTGCACTTTGGCTCGCGTCAACCAGTGTGCGCACTTCCCTTCCAAGGATGTCGATCACCGACAACCGGACATCGCCCGCCGTTGAAAGCCGGTAGCTGATAACAGTTTCCGAGTTGAATGGATTGGGGTAATTTTGTTCCAACGAGAACATGCGAGGAAGCGCCGATTCAGTATTGACCAGAGTTACAGCAGCATCGGCGTTCACGATCTCGCCGGCTTTCACGGTTACCGTGCGTTTGTATGAGCCGCTTAATGCGGTGATGGTGTACGTCCCGGGCACTACGTCGCCGATAGCATAGTTTTCCTGATAAATGTCATCGCTGCCGATCCCGGAATCGTTGAAATTATATGTCAGTGAATATCCAAACGAGGTATACGGCGGACGCGGTTTTGGATTCGGAGCTATATCGACGCGCGTACTGTTCGCCGCATTGGGAAGTTTCCCGTAGATCGCCCCCATGCCGCTGATGGCACACCACAACTCTGCGTTGCGTCGATTACGCGATGCGCTCGTGGATCTTGTTCCAAGTCGGAGCTCAAAATGGAGATGCGGTCCCGTGGAATTTCCAGTTGTTCCCGATATCGCAAGCGGTTGATGGATCTTCACGGAATCATTAACCCTGATGATCGGTTTCAGGAGATGCCCGTAGAGCAGATGCAAATCTTTGTTGTTCCATGTGCTCTGGACATAGATATAGTTTCCGGCTCCCGCTGGCTCATATCCGCCTACCGTGTTTGCCGAGTCATAGCCGACAAACGATACGATACCCGCTGAGGCGGAGCGCACTGTATCGTATTTGATCGAGATATCAATTCCGGTATGCGCAAGAGACGAATTGTTGATGTTCGGCTCCCCATAGAGATACGAACCATTCGTTTGAATATCATCCGGAACGGGGCGCGCGAGTCGAAATGTCTGAGCATTGACCGCAGAAGATGCGAAGAGAAGAACAAGGAACAGACGATTCATCAAAGTCTCAAATTGTTTTCTTTCACGACAATACACAAAACCGCCCAGGCGTTCATTCACAGAATTGACGAATGGTCTCCTCTTGTTTCGTTGCAGGTTCTCTAATCTAGAGAAGCGCATCAGTAATGTCAATCCGCAGCGGGATCCCGCTCCCCCAATCGTTCGAAGTGAGACCCTGACATTTCTACTGAGCGATAACATCCCCGTTTCGCCGGATCCGTTCGCGCCCCTCGAACCACTCGTAAAGCGTGGGGACAACGATCAATGTCAGCAAGGTAGAAGTGAGCAGTCCACCCACCACGACAATCGCCAGGGGGTGCTGGATCTCTGACCCGGGACCCGTCGCATATAGCATTGGGACAAGGCTGAAAATCGAAATCGATGCTGTCAGGAGAACGGGTCGCAGCCGATCCTGACAACCCGTCGCGATCGCTTCGGAAACCGGCATCCCCTTTTGCCGCAGCTGCGTGATGCGGGAGACGAGAACCACTCCGTTCAGGACCGCCACGCCAAACAGGACGATGAAGCCCACTGACGCCGGAACGGATAGATAGAGCCCTGAACAATAGAGCGCAACTACTCCTCCAATGAGGGCGAAGGGCAAATTGAAAATGACCAACGACGCCAATCGCAGCGACCTGAACGTAAAGAAGAGCAGGACAAAAATCATGGCGATGGTCAGCGGCACAATGACCATCAGCCGGTTCATGGCGCGCTCCTGGTTCTCAAATTGTCCGCCCCATGTTGCATAGTATCCCGGAGGAAGCGCCACAGCATGCTTGATGGCTTTTTTCGCCTCACTGACGAAGGAGCCAATATCTCTTCCTTTCACATTGAGCTCAATGCCGATTCGCCTTAATCCATCCTCGCGGCTGACCTGAACGGGACCATCGACAACCTCGATCGTCGCAATTTCGTCGAGGGGAACATTATAACCATCCGGACATGGCACCAAAGTGTTTCCGATGTCATCGACCGAATTGCGGTATTCCTGGGGATAGCGAAGAGTCACCTCAAAGGCTCTGTTCTCCTCATACAACTGCGTCGCCGCTTTTCCGCCGACGGCGATTTCCACCACGTTGAGCGCATCGCTCACATTCAATCCGTGCCTCGCGAGCTTGGAGCGATCGATATCGATAGTAAGATACGGTTGGCCCGCGACGCGCTCGACCACGATATCGGTGGCACCTCTCACGTTGCGCAACACTGACGCAATATCATCGGCTCGTGATTTGAGGATGTCGATGTTATCCCCGAACAATTTCACGATCAATTGCGCTTTTGTCCCCGCTACGAGTTCGTCGATTCTGCACTGAATCGGCTGGCTGAAACTGAACGCGATCCCGGGGATCTCTGAAAGCGACTGACGCATCTTGTTGATGATCTCCTCCTTCGATCCGGCCGTCGTCCACTCAGACTTCTCCTTGAAGATACCGGTGTATCCCGTTTTGTCCACTCCCCGCGCCTCAACGGCGATGCCAGTTTGGCCCGTTCGCGACACCAGCGTCTCCAGCTCAGGGAACGCTTTGACCTTCTGCTGAATCAGCTGATTGATCTCCATCGATTTCTGAAGCGAGACCCCTGGAAGGAGCTGGACATCCATGTCAAACGCTCCTTCATCCATGATCGGAATGAACTCCGTCCCCAGCCGCGTTGCAAGAATGGCGGCCAGAACGAAGCTTCCGCCGGCCATCGCAAGAACTGACCGCTTGTTGTTCAAACTCCAGCGCAAAGCGGCCTTGTACCATCTCTGTATGGGGCGCATAACGGGGCTTTCGAGCTCGCCCCCCGGCCTGAGGAACAGAAAACAGAGTACCGGTATGACGAATATGGAAAGCAGCACCGACGACAGCACCGCGATGGCCACTGTCAGCGCCAGCGGTTGGAACATTTTCCCTTCCATTCCCTCGAGAGACAGGATGGGAAGAAATGTCAGTGCAATAATGAGTCCGCCCAAAATGCTTGGCTTCTGAACCTCCAGAACCGATATCAAGACGGTCGACAGTTTTGACTCACGACCGCTATCACTCCCCAAATTGCGCTGCACATTCTCGACCTGGATGATCGTTGCGTCGATGATCATGCCTATTGAAATTGCCAGTCCGCCCAATGACATCAGGTTTGCGCTCAAACCGAGATACTTCATGACAATAAACGTGAGGAGGAGTGACAGTGGAAACGCCACGACAACGATCAATGCACTACGATAACTTCTGAGCA
>QYQB01000303.1 GCA_007280275.1 bacterium
CACATTGGCGTTGTAGCGATTGGTAAGAAGAACATAGGAAATGCATGGAATACTGATCTCTACTCTCAAGAGATTATTTGATTCTTTCTGAAAAGAGGTCTCTGTGAGAAGGTACATTCCGAGCCCGGTCATTTGCTCTGCGGACATGTGGTTGTTCGTTTGCAGAAAATAGTGGTTTCTCAGATTCAGTATGCTGGAGAATCTGGCGCCAAGGAAACAGGTGGTATTGAGATCCTCAAACACGGCTGCTCTCGTAGACCCTGAATATTCAAGATTCAGATGAAGATTGTTGACGTAATGTGAAACTGCCGCATCGTCAATGGTTTTGGTGATCGATGAATTCAGTTCGGTGTTGTCAAAATTGAACGAGACAGTATGCCGGTTTTCTAAACCACGGAAACGATATGTGAACGCTAATGGAATCTGTGAACCTCGATACATAAGGGGTGACATCATTTCATCACGCACAGTATGCGAACTGATGCCGGAGGAAAGTGTAAGGAGATGTTGAGGCTCGAACGATACCATCGTTATGGATTCCTGTGACAAAGAAATACCTATGGAACTGAGTATCAGGGATAGTATCATTGCCAATGTTCTATAACTCATGGACTTGCCCTTTATTGCCTACCCAACGGATGGTGGCTAAGTCCCGATTCGACTTATGTCGAATCGAGGATCCCGTACAACGGGACTCGTCTAAAGTGCACTCAACCTTGTCAGCTATGCACATTGTAGTACCCTCATTCGGTCTGCTTGAGCGCCAGGCTAGCCGGCGAGCATTGCGTGTTCAGTTTGTTTTTCCTCTGCCTAACATCCAAGCCGCGATCGCTGCGGAAATGGTCATTGCTGTTACACTACATGCATAATCGACAAACACACTTGCTTGAGAAAAAAAGTTCGATGATGCATATAAACCAAAGTTCACTGAGCCCCAAAAAAGTACTGCAAAAATGAATCCATACTGTAAACCTGATACAAACGTTTTTGCGCCGGACCATTTCATTACCAGCGTTATCAGAAAGCCCATTGATAATGCTGTAACAGCCATAGCCCATACTATTAACTGTTCAGGTGGTCGGGTAAGTTGTTTCATGAATTCTTCCGATACAGCAGGATGCGATTGATAGAAGTCTTTCAGAATTACTATGTAGGCAAGAGCATTCAGTACAAGGTTAATCGCTGTCGTAACCAAACCGGAAAAAAGAAATCTCTTGTTCATAATCGTTCCTGTTTATTTTGTGCTTACTCATTTGTTTTATACGCATGCCATACGAAACTATTCTTCCGATTCTGAAGCGGCTACAGACGGATTGAATCCTTTGACGATCAGCCATACCGCCAATACCATTTCTTGCAAAGCCCATGGAATAGCCAAGACTATATAGATTGGCGTTATTATCTCGATGAGGCGAAACATTACTAATAAGGTTGCCCATATGCTCACTGTAGTTCCAACAAGACCCCAACCTGATAACCAACGAGGGACAAGTTTTGTTTGATACAATATAAAGTAAAACATCAGGGCACTTACAATTAGAGTCCAGGGCATTGCTACGTGGTTCACCAAATCACGTCCTGTACGTAATAATCCACCTAAGGTTTGAAAATACGATGAATCCAAGGCTCCAGCTTTTACAAATTCCTGACTTAATGCTAATAACAACAGTGCACTAGTCACACCAATAATAAGGAATACTGCCGCAATAATTCTGAAACTGAGAAATCCAAGAGCCAAGCTTTCATTATATCTTCTTAAAATTGGATACAGCAAAATTGCAATACCCACATATGCAGTGGCTATGACAAACTGAAAAAACGCCCCTATTATTACCTGGTTTGCATTTGCAGAAGCTTTAACTAGATAATCTGGAGCATCTATGGCCGGAGCAATACTTAGTATGCCTGCAACCGTCCCGATGATAAACAACACTCCTGCAATTGTTGCGGCTCTTCGGTTTGAATTCATTCATCCACCTTACACATTTGTTCTCCGCCTAACGATCGGTTTCAGCCGCGATGCGGAACGCAGCGGAAGCAACGTCGGGTGCAAACCGGTGCTGGTGTCGTATATCGGAAGAACCTTGAATAAGTCCACAGCACGACGCAGAGATCTGAGCAGACATCGACTCAAGCATCACGAATAGGGCACACACCCTTCTGCTCCCCTCTCACAGCCCACGTGCTTTCGCACGAGAGGGGACGTGACGTTCTTGTATCGCGCACAAACAGTCCCCTCTATGCGATGGCCGTCGTGTTGGGGAGAGGGGATGTAAGGGGTGTGTGTTTTGCTCTTTACTGAGATTTCACGAACACTTGATTTGTGATCCTTGGGTCTCATACTGTGGAGCAAGGAGTTCAACCGCACCACTTATTCAAAGTACATGCGAGACGCGACACTAGGAGGATGCTGAAATACAAAAAAAAGACCACCACAAAGACACGAAGTCACAAAATCATGCTGTTTGAAGTGTTCATTTCCTCTTAATATCGAGTTTCTCACTCTGGATATTTCGGGTCTTTGTGCCTTCGTGGTGAAAGAAACTAGTTGTTCTGCAAACTCCTAGGTTCTGCTATTCTGTTCCAACGTGATGACAACATTTCCCCTTTTATGTCCTTGCTCGACATACCGGTGAGCCTCGGCAGCCTCTTCCAACGGATAGCGTCTATCGATAATCGACTTGATTTTTCCCGTCTCGACAAGCTCTTTGACGGAAATTAAATCTTCAACACTTCCTGGCGCGATCGCACAGATGACTTTCCTGGTGCCTGCCCTTGAAGTCCGGAGCATTTGAAAAAGTTGTTTCATCTTGAAACTGGCGAAAAGAAGGGTCCCATTTGGTTTGAGCGAGCTTTGACACTGTGAGAACGAACTTTTGCCTAAGATGTCAAAAATCAGATCATAGGTTTCACCGTTTTTGGTGAAGTCATCTTTAGTGTAATCAATGACCTTGTCCGCTCTCAGAGATTTTACAAATTCCAATCTCGGCGTACCGCAGACCCCGGTAACTTCTGCCCCGAAGTGTTTGGCAATCTGCACCGCGGCTGAGCCTATCCCGCCGCTCGCGCCATTGACCAGAACCTTTTGCCCTGGCTGGATATTCATTTTGCGCAACAAATTCAACGCCATGATGGCACCATAGGGAACAACGGCGGCTTCCTCATGGGTCATGTTGGCCGGTTTTATGGCCAGCACACCGTCTTCAGGCATGCAGAGATACTCGGCATACGCGCCGAAGCTCTGACCGGGATATCCAAATACCTGGTCCCCCTTCTTGAAGCGTTTTACGTCCTTGCCGACCGCTTCAATTTCCCCGGCAAATTCACTCCCCAGGATGGTTGTCTTTGGTTCTCTGAGGCCAAAGGAAATTTTCGCCATTAGCCAGAAGAGAAAAAGCATGTTGAACTCGCGAGGAGTGATTGCTTTGAAATTTCGCGCCATCGTATCCCCGAAATTTACGGATGTCGCACGGACTCGGATCAGGACTTCATTGTCCTTGGGGGCAGGTTTCGAGACCTCTTTGAGCTGAAGCACTTCCGGTGGTCCGTATTTTGTGCAAACAATGGCTTTCATTTACATTCCCTTTTGTGGTCTGCTAGTTCTTCTTCGCACCGAAATGAACACCCGTTTCTTTATCCTATTTGCTTAGTCTAGCCAACAATTGTTTTGCCCGGATGAAGTTTGAATCTATTCTTAATGATTCATTCAAACTTCCTTTTGCTGATGCGATATCTCCCTTCTCATAGAGTGTCAACCCTAATACATAATGGTTCATCGCAGAATTTGGATATACGCTCACGAGATAATTCAAAAGGTCGATTGCTTTATTATACTGTTTACTATTTTTTAGATCCGCTGCCATGTCGATCAGTATCCCTTCTTTAGGGTATACTGTAAATCCGTACTCTTTTGATATGATCTCGAAATGAGTTTCTATTTCTTGAACACTAAATTGTTTTCTTTCAGCAGTCATTGTGCATTCGGAAAAGAAGAACAGAAGAGCATTGTTCAAAGTCACCTGGGGGACATGACCGCAATTCTTTATCAAATCTAGCTGTGCCTTCAAGCCAATGGGCGATTGGTTGTTGAGGATATCTTCAAAAGCATGGATGTTGCTCGTTACTTCGACATAATCCAAATCGCCGTACGATACGTAGAGCTTGTTCTTAAGAGCGCTGCTGGTCTCGAACAATGACTTTGTTTTGTTGAAGAAGAAATCAGGGCACCAAGCGAACATTGGGCTCGCGACTACATACGCATGAAAGAGACCCGGGCTATTCAAAAAACTGTACAGTACAAGCAATCCGGCATTTGATTCTCCCATGAAGATCTTATAACCATTCGTCCGATAGCTTTTCTTAATCTCAGGCAACAGTTCCTCTTCCAGGAATCTGCTGAACTTGGCAGCGCCGGTGACGTTTCCAGAAGCATCAGGACAAGCCCAGGTCTTTTCTGCAACCCCTGTGTTTGAGATTCCAATTAAGATCAAATCAGGAATTCTCTCGCTGGACAAATGGTCTATCGTAGCAGCTGCATTTGCGAATGTTGATGAATTCTGAGCATTCATGAGGAGAACAACCGGATACGTTTTATCAGCCCCCCCATATCCATCCGGTAAATGCTCCATATAGGATACTTCACCTTCAAGGATTGTTGACGCTATTTTTCGATACTTTCCTATCGTAACATTCTCTTGCGCTGTAAGGTTGATTTGAACTAGAAAACTCGCGCACAAGAGGAGGGTGAAGTGTCTCATTATCATCTCCGCTCATTTCTTGTTTTGTACTTTCCATTCCCCCATAGCAGGAATGTCACGCTGCATCCCAGAATAGGAGTCGATTCTGCCTTCTGAATTCGAGGACCTTTACCTACCCCCTGCGATGGCACCAAGGTCGGCGAGCAATGGAGCACCCGTCCGCCGTGATTCACCTTTTGGCGGAAGCACTTCGTGTTTCTCACTGATTCCATGAATGCCGCTCACTGCAGATATCGTACCGCAACCCCTTGGGCACCCCCACCTTCCTCTGCCATATTGAGTTTAAATCCAATGATGGCATTGGCTCCATATTTTGCAGCTTGAGCCCTTAGATTATTCTTTAATTGATCCCCTGCATGATTGGCGTCACTTGTATAGGTCGACACATATCCAACAACTTCAAATTTGACCGAAGGATACACGCTTGAATAGATCTCAATGGATTTCGGATCCGTGATGCTGTAGGTTTTCGAATCTCTCAGATAGACCGCGTTTCCTGTACAACTCGACAAAAAGAACGATGCCAATACTACCAGCACGAAAACATTCAAGTTCTTCATTTTAGAAGTCCTTTGTATTATTTGGCAATTTTGATTGCCGTGCCAGAAACGAAATATGAGTGGATTGGGATTGGGATAATAATGATGAATACTACCCGAGTTTGAATCTTTATTTCCACGTTTACGACACCGTCAGCTCCCATTTCCGCCGCTTTTCTCTGTAATAACTCAATGCCTTTTGTTTCGGATTTTTCAGCCACGACGATGTGTCCAATCTCTGTTGCTGTCGGAGTTGTTTCGCCTTGAAGAAATATTTGTACTTTCTCCGGAACTGTCGCCGGGTATGGACGCTCCTCATTTGTCAACGTCGCTTGGTATGGCGTACAACCTGTAAGCCATACTCCTAAGACGAGTACAAGTAGATGCATCGATCTTTTCACTTGAACCTCCTTATTAGATTCTCGATGTATTATTTCCTGATAGTTCTGATGCATATGGAATTGACCAGCCCCCCTGCGATGACACCAGGTTTGGCGAACCACTTTTACTTGAGTTTCTCGATCGCCGATGAGGCCACCCAATAGATTGTGTCCCCGGTGGAAGAGTGACGGGTAAAGAACAGGTACTTCGTGTCAGGGGACATGTGAGCACCATACTCATCGTCGGAGCTATTGAATTTGTCCCCAAGATTGATGGGCACCCCCCATCCCCCTTTCGCATCACGAAAGCTCACATAGAGATCCGAACTTTTCCCATCTCTGGCAGAATAGAAGATGAGGAAACGCCCATCCGGGGCGATGCATGGGTCACCCTCAAAGGATTTCGTGCTGATGGGAGGGCCCACCAGTTCAATAGCCGGCACCCGAGACGTGTCATTGGTCGCTTTGTAGACCTGCATCATTCCTGATCGTGATGAGCCAAAAAATAATGTCCCATCCGCCATAGTGCTGCCGCGGTACTCCTTGGCGCTACTGTTGATTGGAGAGGGCATCACGACGGGTGTGTCCCATCCCTGAGCCGTATACCTCACAGTCCAGAGATCCAGCGTCCCGGTCCCTTTTTTCCCGGTGAAGGTGAGGGTGGTTCCATCTGCTGAAAACACGGGTTCGTGCGAAAAAGTGAAACCGGAAAGAAAGGGGAGTTCCGAAAAGGGCATCCACACATTGTTCGCGCACTTCGAATAGTAGAGTTTCGCGCGTGAATACGTTGAGTCACCCACCGCCAGAAAGAAGAGAGACCCGTCCGGAGAGAATGCTGTGGCTTCTACCCACGCACTTACCGATTTAAGAACCTCAGGAGCAAAAGGGACGGGGATCTCGCCAGGTAATGTCTGGCCAAAGTAGATCCCTTTGATCGGATCGGTTTTGATATCCGTTTGGCTAAACGAGGTGATCGCCGTCGCAAAAAACAGAGTTGAAAAAAGTATGAACCGACGAAGAGCGATCAGTTCCGAAGTCGCGAGATGCATTGTGTCTTCCCTTTCCTATTTTTGTTATCGGTTCCCGAAGGAACAAGACATAACAATGCAACGGCGAAAATCTTGTTCATCAAGTTTTACCCCTTTTGAGAATTGGAGGGATGGTACGTCACGGTGCGGATGGTTCACAGTCTATACGCCGAGAACTCTCCAAGGTTGCGATCACTGGCTCATCGAAGGGACAAACACCCCCCGGGGGCAGGACTTGAACCTGCAACTGTGCGGGATTACATCTCACAAGACAACTTGATGCGGCGGATACTGCATCAGGGACTTAGTCTGAATGCTTAAAGAAGAAAGCCCCAAACGCATGTTCGGGGCTTTGTTGTGAATCGTAAAGCGCTGTCACCCTACGGTCATTTCATCAACAACATCCTGCGTGTCTGAACAAAACCCCCTGCTGTCAATCGTGCGAAATAGACGCCGCTGGAGAGATGCGAGGCGTTCCAGGTAAGTGAATGATAGCCGGCAGATTGTTCGGCTTCCACAAGCTTCGCTACCTCGCGTCCCCGCAGATCGTAAATCCTGAGTGTGACACGGTCCTTTGCTGGCAGCCCCGCCTGCACGGCGGGCAGGTGATAGCTGATGGTCGTTGCCGGATTGAAGGGATTAGGATAGCACTCATTCAGTGCATACGTGGTGATCCCTGATCCGCCCAGTGAGTGAACAGCAGTTGCTGTTCCAGCGGTGGTGAATTTCAATCCTGGGATCCGATTCCCTTTATAGAGCGTGTTCGGTTGGACTTCGCAGATGTTCAGACTGAAGGAATATTTTCCTGTGCTCTGATACGATTTGACGAGGAGCCTGTTCATCCCTTGCTGGATATTGATCGTGACGATCTCTTTGTAGAATTCATTTCCTGCAAACGTTCTTGTTCCTGAATAGTTATACACCACGACGCCATTGAGATAGATCTTCAAAGCCTCATCCGACCCAACCCACAATTCAGCCTGCTGCGCGGACGGAGCCGTGAAATAGCTGAAGGCATAGCTGACGGCGGCCTGAGAACCTGGTGTTGAGTAGTAATCACTGAGGAGAATTTGATCATCGATGAAGTAGACGGGTTGACTCCATCCGCCGGCACCCGCGGCAGGAGCAAGAGAAGGTTCGTTCGGAACAAACTCATAGTTCATCGGATTGCTGATCCCGCTGGCAGGAAATACTCCAGTCAACAGCCATGTTCTGTTGCTTTGACCGAAAGAGGAAGAGTTCGTGGTACCAAAAGGCTGAGGATATCTGAAAAGCCTCCTGGCTTTGTCAATCGTTGCACCCACAACCGTAATATTGGCGGAATTATTCGTGCCGAGACCGACACGTTCCGCCAGCGTGATATGATCAATGTCGTCCGGATTCAGACCCATGACCCGGCAACAGACATTGTCGACTGCGACAGGATCAGCTCCTGCGATGATGGTGTTCATTTTGACGCGATTGGAGATTTTCAGGTTTGAACCGTCCGACTTGTCATAGTTCGGGGACTTTGTCGAATCGAGACAGGTAATGGCGTCGACCACGGTAAATCTGATTCGGGCAATAGATGCCAGATCAACGATCTCTTTGTCTTGCCAGTTATGCCAGCTCGAGGACATTTCGGCCATATGAAGCAGCTTATGAGTTTTGCCGTCCTGTGATACGCCGCTCATTTTGTTGAATCCGTAGCGCGAACTTGCCGCCAACCCGATCTGATTCTTGAGTGCCCCCGTGTAGCGGACATCTTTGTGAATTTTCATGACCGGCACCGTGATGTATACACTCGCATGAGTGACATCCCGATGAACAAAATATTTGCCCCCTTGCGGCTGCGCCTGTCCCCCTCCAGGTACCGTCACCGTGTCCAGTTCCGACCATGGATTGGTATCAGAGTTGCCGTTGAGATTTGAAAGGCGAAAATCGATTCCTGCAGCGAGGGCTTCCGTCTTGAGACCTTGATATCCCGGGACATCGAAGAGCTGCTTCCAGGGAGTGGCAGTCGTACCGCTTGCTTTCTCGAATGTCGTAAAAGGCCTCGGAGATCCTTCCCCCACAATAATTTTGATCTTGCCATGATCAATTTCGTCGACCAGAAAGACCAGTGCTTTTACGACGCGCACGTCAGTGATGCCGCCGCTGCCACTGGAATCCTGCTGAACAAGATTCGGTTTGATCAAGACCGTATCGCCGCTCCTGATGATGCTTCGTAGTCCGCCGGCAAGGTCCACGGCACGCCGGACCATTTTGGAAATCGTGGTGTACGTAATTGCTTCAGAGGTCACACCGCACGTATCCGGTCCGAGCGCAGGATCATTGGATTGCACGATCGAGACCGTTGCCGGTTGCGCCGCGGCCGCCTTCGACTCCGAATCCGGGAAGAAGGACGAATACATCATTGCGAGTTTGCTGTGAGCCTGGGTGAGATCCCATAGGATGAATCCAGAAATCACACCGACGTAGACAACGAGCTTAATAAAACGAGAAAGTCTGGTATTCCGGATGCGGGGGAGTTTCATTTCACTTTCTTTCGCTAGAGAAAAGAATATACTACACCCGCAACATACGAGAAGACAAGCGTAAGTGCCAGATAAAAAGCGAGGACTCTGATGCCCAGCTGTGATCGATACGCATACAAGGTCTCGAGTTTTGTGGCCGGACCTGCGATGAAGAAGGCAAGCATGGGCCCCTTTTGCATCCCCATTTCCATCAATGTTTCCATAAAGGGAATTGCGGAACCTCCGCACGTATAGAAAGGGACTCCCATGCCGATCGCAATCAGCGTGCTGACCTTTCCGTCTCCTCCCAGAAGTCTCGCTATTGTTTCCGGCGGAACCAAGGCACGGACTGCCGAACTCAGAAGGAGGGCGAGGGAGAAATACTTCAGGATGTACTTCGAATTGGCCAGGATATCCTGCGTCAGCGTTTTCTCTGCGGATCTCCGCAAGGAGATTATCCCCGGCTGCTCCTGATACAATCGTGTGAATACTTTCGAGGTCAGAATTCCTCCCGCAACAGCGAGAAGGAAGGCAGCTACGGTCCGTGCGACGGCCATGCTCAGACTGATCTGCGTCGCCGTCAGGAAGAAGATCGTCGGATTCATCAGCGGAGAAGAAAGGATGAATGCCATCACCGCACTGAACGGAAGCCCTGTTGTCATCAGGGAAAGGCCAATAGGCACAGCCGCGTACGTCGGCAACGGAGAGGCAAGCCCGACCAGGGCTGCGATGATGATGGAAAGGAATTCGTTGGAGGTTGGAATCAACAGCTTCTTTGTACGCACGTAGCGAGCACCTGAGACATTCAGTCCGATGCTGATGATGATGTAGGGAAGCATCTTCCACCACAGTTCAAAGAAGTCTTCAAGGATGCGAAGGGTATACGTCCCTGTAAGCCAATTCCGTATGTGATAGTACAGTTCGATGACTGATAGCTCCGTGTTAGTATCTGAGCACCACTTGAAGACAAATCAACAATGCGCTTATGGAAAGTCCATTGAGACTTTGTGAACGCCTGAGGCCGGCGCCTCGGGCTTTGTCGTTTTCAGACAGGATTCGCGCATCCGCTGAAAGACGAAGGTCTGATCACTGTTTGAGCTGATTCTTGGATCGCGATGTCCGTGAGAGCGACGTCCGCGCAATATCTATGTCATTTCTCACTTCACCAGTCAGGTTAGCCCATGAGAATTTTGTAAGCGGTCTGCTGTTTCCACTGTTCACGTACTTCGGATTCAAATGCATCAACGGAATCTCATCGATGTATTTGCTCGTGATGGCGACAACTATTTCCCAGTGCTTTAAGGCCGCCTCAAGGTTCTGAATACTCTCCTTTTGTTTTTCGCTATCTCCTGTCATCCGGTATTCCTGCAATGCAGTTCCGCCTTTGAGTTTCTCACCAAAATACAGACTCAAATTTGCCCACGTCTTGATATCATCGATTTCGTGTGCCAATGTGGCATTTGTGGTTTCAATATCTTGAACCAATTCCAACGCCCTTTTGCCGTTTTGTATCAAATCGTTTGCCAGCTGCAACGGACTTATCTTATGCGGACCTTTGAAATTGCCGTCAACAAAATCCTTGATGGAAACAAGATTCGTGTCCAACGTGGTTGTTTCAATAATTTCGTTGACTGAGATGAACGGAGAGATGCTGTCATACAAACACTTGGGGCGGTAAGGGGCATTCGCCAAAAACCCTTCCGAGTACAACGTGAAATCCCATGAGGCTGAATAGAAGGAAGCCAGCTTCAAAGGCATCTTGTCGGATGCCTTATGCGCATCTACCAACTTGTTGCCGTACGTGATTCCGTATTTCTGATTGAAAGCGTTCGCAAATACCTCATCTTTTGTTCCCGGGTCATACATCAACCTTCCCCAGACCTGATAGAACAGCCATTGTTTTTCAAAGGCATACTTCCACGTCAGGTGCTTCCCCGGCTTCGTAATGTATTCCTTGCCGGGGATGTAAGCTTCCGAACCAATCAAGAAACCGCCAACATAATTCTGCGCGTTGTGCTTCAGCACCTCCCGCACGAAGTCCGGTTCTCCCCAACGCAATACAAAGAAGTCCTCATTCCTCATGGTGTAAATCATTTTGTAATTCTTTGGCGCGGGCTCCCACAAGGACTTTGAGGTGGAACCACCATGAATGTACATGAGGTCTGGCGTAGCGTGAGCATGAGACCAATTGAATTTGACATCAACATACACAGTTCCCAGCCTGTAGGCATTGTCCTCAACCGCCTTCCTGGTCAATTCCGGAGCCGGATGTGTATGGGCACGAATAATGAGCTCGATTTTCCGGTTCGCGCTGTCCATTGCGTTGAAGTACGTATCAACAATCCAGTCCTGCCACACCTGTTCCGGCACCCCCTCCATTCTTTCATTCTGGCTTGCGCCGATACCTGTCAGCTCGGGATACTCTTCAATAAGCTGGACCAGACTTTCACGCATATACTTCTGAATGATCGGCGAGTAATCGCCCGGACCGATATAGTCCTTCCCCTCATAGTCGTCCAGACAATAACTCGCAAGGCCATACTTCTTCGCAAATGAATGTGAGACCATGATGTTCCAGTTGAAGACGTAGGTCTTTATTCCGCGTTCGGAGGCCATCGTAAAGAGAGAATGCCAGAAGTGCTGCCAATCCCTGAGTTCATCATCAGAGTATGGACACGCCTCCGGAAAGTTCTTTGCCCTGATCATATACGTGAAAGGATGCAGATTCCACAAGCTAAGGGCGTTGAAGCGATTTTCGGCCATCATGTCCAGAAAGCTCTTCCAATAGTTCAGATCGCGTACGGTCTTCTCATGGAGTTGAAGGCTCTCGTCTCTGCGATAGGAATTCCATGGCAGATTAAACTTGATTCCTCTGAAGCCGACCGCTGGATTGAGGGACTTCTCTTCCAACGTTCGGACTGTTCTGCCCAATTGAATTTGTTCAGCGATATCCAGTAGTCCGTACATTGCTCCCGTCTGGTCACGAGAGAGGACAGCAATTCTTTCGTGAGATATTTTTCTGATGGAAAATCCTTCGGGCATCACTGCTGAGTATTCAGTACTCAAGTTGAGTGTTGTGCTCAATTCCGGTGAGGAGATTATTATGATATCTGCCTGGTCGGGATCATGTTCTGATTTCAGACTGACGAGCTTGGCCAGTCGTTCTAACCCGAAGCGCTGTTGGGGACTCTCCTTCTGAGAATAGACTTTCATTTGTTCTTGAAAGGATCCATTGTTGCAGGTGGCTGCAGGTGTGTAGCTACAGAATAAGACAAAGCTGAGCACGCAGGTGTAGTGACATGTTGTCATTTGAACCATCTCGATCCCTCTTGATTTTGTCTCAAAGACACTCCGCCTGCATATTCATTCGCGGAAACATTACGATTTGTTTTGATCTAAATCACGAAAAATATTTGATACGTATTTGAGGCTATCGAGTACGACGAAACAGTCGAGCGGCACCTCACCAACAATCGTCGGATGCTTTCTTGGCGTGGCTGGCGACCAATTCTCGCCGAATCTGTCCCAGATCTTCGCAAATTCGGCACACATCTTCCGCGATGCATTGCTCAACATCCATCATTGATTTTGTCGCAATGCCGTCGTATGTTTGCGGCATTATTGTCCCACTGCACCGTCGAAGCGCAGAAGCTCTCCTCCCGCTCCAAGAGAAATTCGCTTCGATATACTCCCACCTGAGTCAAACGGATAGATCGCATTGATCAGGCAACACAAATCTCGCTCCAAGACCCACGAGATGCTCAAGGCTCGTGAGAAGGACATCTCTGGCAATCGTTGGTGTCCCAGAGAGCATATTGCAATTCCACGCGAATTCTCAATTCCTCAACTGTGTGGGCATGTATTGGAGTTGATTTCAAATTGCAGACCCCTCAGTCTCTTCCTTTCCACATTTCTTCTGGTTTTCATTTGCTCATTCCCATCGATTGCACAAGTCGGCAAACTGCAATTCCAGCATGTGACAATGGAACAGGGGCTTTCCCATCCCAACGTGATGGAGATCTGTCAGGATAGCAGCGGTTTCATGTGGTTTGGCGCGTACGTAGGGCTGAACAGGTTCGATGGCCGGGAAATCAAGTGGATAGACCTATCGAGTAGCGCTTATGCGCTCTCCACCGACCAGAACGGTGATGTGTGGTTTGGAGCTGGGGGAGTTCATCGCGTCAGCTTCGCAAGGGACACGATTATAAGGTATAAGCTCATCGGTGGTCGCGCCATCGTGTGTGACGGAGACAGCACGGTGTGGATTGGTAATGATTTTGGATTGTTCCGCGTCAATTCAAAAACTGACTCAGTCACGCGCATGGGAAGAGAAGCGTTGGCCGACTCAGGTGTCGCCTCGATGGCAATGGACGCGAGGGGAAATATGTGGCTGGTGACACGATCTTCGATACTTCGCTTTGACAAAACCGCACTCAGAAGCTATGCTGTAAGCCCGCGGCACGTGACCACTCATTCCAGCATCGCTATTGCCCCCGATGGATCGGTCTGGATCGCGAATGGACCTTCTGGTCAGCTCTGCAGGATAGACCCTGCTACATACCAGCTGGAGGATATCCTCGAGAACGGGGCTCAGGTCACGGGGAGCGCTGTTGCTGTTGACAGATCGGGCCTGGTCTATGTCGGCACAAGACGCTTCGGCTTGAAAATCTACAACCCGGTGACAAAGAGCTGGACAACATACAAACATTCGGCTTCTGACCCGCAAAGTCTGGCCGATGACGAGGTTCAGTGCATCGTCTTTGACAGGACCGGAAATCTCTGGGTCGGCACTTCCAGTGGTGTGAGCTGGGCAGCACCTCGGCGCAAGTCGTTCACCAGGGTTTCAGCGCAGTCAACTGATGAAGTCGCAGCACCCGCTGAAGTCCGGGACATCGTTGAGGACGGTGAAGGTAATCTCTGGTTTGGTACAATGGCAGGTCTAAGAAAGTGGGACAGGAAGACGGGATCGGTTGCAGTTTTCAAAGACGCCAGTAACCAGATTACTTCGCTTGAGATCACTCACCGGCGCCAGCTCTGGATAGGAATGCTCGGTGGGAAGAACCTGCTGCGTCTGGACACACGCCTCGGAGCCGGAAACAATGTCCCAAGGCCGATGTCGCTGCCCGGAGTCGAAGGTCGGATCACGGCGATGTTGAATGAAGGAGACTCTGTAATCTGGCTAGGGTGTACCCGATGCAGGCTGCACCGTCACGATCTTCGAGCGGGGCGCACGGTCACGTATACCTACCAGACTCCTGAGCAGCAATTCCCAGGCCGTGTATCATTTTTGGGTGACGATTGTCCCCGAATGATATACCGCGACCGACGAGGAGTGCTTTGGATTGCCACAGTATTTGGGATTCTGGATCTCGATGAACAGACGGGCCTGTTCAAAAGACACATGTCTCCTAATGGGGGCAGCTATTGGTTCCGGCCGAACACCTGGTGCATCTATGAGGACGCCAAAGGGAGATTCTGGGTCGGGAACGATCAGGGGCTTGATCTCTACGACCGATCTGCTGGGGCGTTTCATGCGATTTTTCAGTCACCCCGACGTTGGCAGGGGAAAACGGTTGTTGGAATACTCGAAGATCGAACAGGAGCGCTTTGGTTCCACACGGACGGCAATCTTCTGAAGTACAATCATGACACTGGTGAGTTGAAGCAGTACGGGTCAAAAGATGGATTCCCTATTACCTTTCTGGGATCGTTTGCCACCTGGGGGAACCGAGCACGATGTGTCACGCACTCGGGTGAATTTGTCCTCGGTGTGAGAAATGGCGTCATCCTCTTCCGCCCGGAGGATCTCCTGGAGAATCCAGAACGACCGATCGCAGCGATGACCGGGGTGGAAGTATTCGGGCAACCCTTACCAGCTGTCAGTCGGCCAATCAGCAAATTCGTTCTGCCGAAGCAACCTCTTCGACTCGATCCCGGTCAAAACTCGCTTGAGTTCAGTTTCGCCGGTTTGGACTATACGATGCCGGCCCAGATCAAGTATGCGGATTGGCTCGAGCCGCCGGATCAGAGTTGGTCGAATCTGGGGACACAGAACTCTGTCCGCTTCATGAACCTCTCTCCAGGTTCGTATCGTCTGCGTGTGAAGGCGGCGAATGGCGATAGTGCATGGAGCGTGCAAGAGGCGTCGTACCGGTTTGAGATCCTTCCGCCATGGTGGATGACGTGGTGGTTCCGCACCATCGCCATTCTGGCAAGCGTCGGCTTAATCGTTCTTCTCGTTCAGGTGAGGATGCAGCACAGGCTCGCGCAGGAACGGCTCCGCCTTCAGATTGCAAGCGACCTGCACGATGACATAGGCAGCAGCCTGAGCAGCATTGCACTGGTTTCTGAGAATGTGCGCAACGCGCTCGGCGAAGATCATCCAGCTCATCCCGATCTCATATCAGTGACAAGCGTGGCTCGACAAGCCGCCGACAGACTGAAAGATGATGTCTGGGTCATCAAACCAGGATCTGATACCCTGGAGAATATCTTGCTGAGGATGAAAGATGCGACTCAATCGCTGATCGGACACCTGCAGTTCTCATTCCACGCTGATAAAAATGGAACGATGCGACAGTTACCGCTGGAATTCCGGCGGAATATTCTGTTCATCTATAAAGAGGCGCTTCACAACATCGTAAAACATTCCGGCGCAAGTTCTGTGGCGATTTCTATCGGACTTGAGGACGGATCATTCACGCTCGAAGTGCGTGACAACGGAATAGGCTTTGACCTTCAAACGGCCCCAATGGGGAATGGCTTGATCAACCTGCGAAGAAGAGCCGATGCGCTGAAGGGTGATCTCCATATAGAATCCATAAAGAACGAGGGAACTCGTATTCTTGTGAGTGCAAGAATACCGTGAACGCGGTATTGCATTCTGGCTTGAAGATTTCTATGATTGTTCCGTCAGAGAAGAGGGTGTCAATATGGTGAATCGGGCGCAGAAGACGGAATCGATTGCGCTGTGGATGGTTGAAGATGACGCCTTGTTCCGCGATGGCGTACGCACGCTCATCAATCGGACACCGGGGTTCTTCTGTGAGCACACGTTCACGAATTGCGAAGATGCCCTGAAGCTCCTCGAAACCGAAGATGCCCCGCGTATTCTGCTGATGGATCTCGGGCTTCCCGGCATGAGCGGAATAGAGGGGATGCGAAGAGTGAAGGAGCTGTCGCCTGCCACAGACGTCCTGGTCCTCACCATCTACGACGACGATGAGAGAGTTTTTGAGGCGATATGCGCTGGTGCTTCGGGCTATCTGCTCAAGAACTCATCAGGGGAGGAAATCGTCAGCGCATTGAGCCAGATCATCCAGGGAGGCGCGCCGATGAATGCTCAGGTTGCCCGCCGGGTGCTGGATTTGTTCTCGCGGATGGCGGGTCCCAAAGGGAAATACGATCTCACACCGCGGGAAAAGGAAGTGCTGGGTCTTCTTGTTGGAGGTCTTTCGAAGAGACAGATTGCCGACAAGCTCATCGTAAGTTTCTACACGATCGACACCCACCTCAAAAACATCTATGAAAAGCTGCACGTGCACACCCGCTCTGGTGTGGTCGCCAAGGCGCTCAAGGAACGCCTGATCTGATCAGGAGTATCCAGGAAATGTCACGCTTTGGCGCAGAGACCCATGGTGCCGTCATGCCACCAAGTCATCGCGGGCAGTGAAGCAATGAAACACAAATGTTGTCTCACCTTTGCCTGTGGCGGATGCGATTCACTTTCTGGATCCCCGCCAACAGCATGCGGGGATGACAAACAAAACCGTGTCATTCCCGAACGCTTCTATCGGGAATCCAGAAGTGAGCTTTACATTTGCCCATGGCCGATGCAATCCACGTTCAGGATTATCGCTAGCGGTTCCTCTCAATTGATAGAGACTGCTTCCCGCTCTCATCCGGCTTTCCTTCACGTTCCCAACTCCGCACAATAGTCTTCTTTCTAAAGAATACCGTGAACGCGGTATTGTCCGCAAGTGCCGGGGTCGTTACTTTTGTTGCGACTCAAACACTCGCGCCGTTACAGCGATTTCCAACGCCAAGTAAGGACTTCGATGCAATCACATCCCAACTCTCTTTCTACAGGAGGAGTACAATGAGAACAACCGCTACAATTCTTGCGTGCCTGCTGCTCAGCACAGTTATTGCCTCGGGCCAGATCTTCTACAAGGACGCTCAGCAAATGAACGATATGATTTCAAAGATGCAGCACCTCGAGAGTCTCAAGTCAGCCAATCAGGATATGTACGATGTGAAGTACTACGGTCTTGACCTCAAGGTGGATCCTGTTGCCAAGAAAGTTTCGGGGACGGTCACCGTTAAGGCACAAGTCACGGGCGCCCCGATCAGTCAGATGGAATTGAATTTGGTTCAGTAGGACACTGTCCAGCAGGTGATGAGCGCCGGCCGATCCTTAGCGTTCACTCAACAGAATGATATACTGGTCATCACTCTGGACCGCACGTATGCCGCCGGCGAGTATGTTTCCGTTGCAGTGACATATAAGTTTACGGCTTCCGGCGCCGGGGTCTATTTTGAAACGAGCGCAGGCCAGCCGCTGATCTATAGCTTCACCGAGGATGATATCGGTGCCAAATCCTGGATCCCTTGTAAGGATCTCCCTTCCGATAAGGCGGACTCTGCAGATATCAAAATAACGGTACCAAGCAATCTGATTGTCGCCTCGAACGGCACACTCATGGCGGTGTATGATAGCACGACGACAAAGACCTACTGGTGGCACGAAGGGTACCCAATCGCCACGTATCTCATCTCGTTCGCTGCCCATCCCTACAAGATTTACACTCAATACTACAAGTACTCACCAACGGACTCCATGCAGATTCAGAATTATGTTCTGCCTGCCAATCTAGCTACGGCACCAACGACCTATGCAAAAGTTCCTGGCATGATCAAATTCATGTCTGATATGTTTGGGCAATATCCATTCATAAAAGAAAAATACGGCCATGCCGAGGTCATCAACTTCGGGGGGGCCATGGAGCACCAAACCTGCACAACGATCGATGTGACCCTCCGGACCCCCGGCGCGATCGCACATGAGCTGGCCCATCAGTGGTGCGGTGACCTGGTCACACTCAAGGACTGGAGCCATATTTGGCTGAACGAATCGTTCGCCCCCTATATGGCAATGATCTGGTTTGGTCAGGAATATGGTCAGGCCGCTTTCAACAGCGAAATAAATGGCGGCGCAGCCAACATAGGCCCTGGTAAGGTTGTAG
>QYQB01000260.1 GCA_007280275.1 bacterium
AACTTTAACATGAGCGGTAACTTCTCGACCTTGCCCTTCTTGTCCACGATCGTCACAACATTCGTATCGCCGCCGAAACCTGCCCCTTTGTCCTTCAACGAGTTGAGAACGATAAGATCGAGATTCTTCTTCTTAAGCTTCTCCTGTGCGTTGCGAAGCTCGTCCTGTGTTTCTAACGCAAACCCCACGAGCAGAGTGCCCCTCTTCTTTTTCTGACCCAGAGCGAGGAGAATATCCTGTGTTTCGGTGAGTGCAAGTGAGAATTCCTTCTTCCCAGCTTCCTTCTTGATCTTGTTGTTGGCAGGTGCCTGCGGTCGGAAGTCCGCAACAGCGGCCGCCATCAGTACGGCATCCGATGTCTGCGCGCGTGCGGTCACCGCTCCATACATTTGCTCGGCTGATTCGACATCGACGCGCGTAACGTTACGGGGTGTCTCAAGCTGCACGGGTCCGGCCACAAGCGTGACATGCGCTCCGCGCTGCGCTGCGGCGTTGGCGAGGGCAAAACCCATCTTCCCGGAAGACCGGTTTCCTATGAAGCGAACAGGATCAATGGCTTCGTGCGTCGGCCCGGCGGTCACGAGGATCTTTTTCCCTTTCAGATCCTGTGCCGACGTACTCAGAACGCGCTCAATGGCATCGATGATAATTTGAAGTTCAGGAAGACGGCCGGGACCTTTCAATCCGCTGGCGAGTTCTCCCTCTTCGGGAGGAACAACGACATACCCGCGTTCCTGCAATGTGTTGATGTTCTGCTGGGTTACGGGATTGAGGTACATGTCAGCATCCATCGTTGGGGCAAGCACGATGGGACAGCGGCTGGCAAGAGCCACAATGGTCAGGAGGTTGTCCGACAGTCCGTACGTCATCTTGGCGATCGAGTTCGCCGACGCAGGGGCGATGACGAAAACCTCCGCCCAGTTTGCAAGAGCGATGTGCTGTGTTCCGATATCGGAGCCGGTCGATTGATTGAGAGTCCACAGATCGCCGGCGACGTCGTGACCGGACAAGGCGGAGAACGTCAACGGGGTCACGAACTTCCCAGCCGCTTCGGTCATGATGACCTTTACGTCAGCTCCCGCTTTCCTAAGATCCCGCACAAGGTAGCAGACCTTATACGCCGCGATACCTCCCGTCACGCCGACCAATATGTGCTTTCCGCGAAGCACGTGGGGTCTCAGGCCTCAGGTGCTGGTTCTTCCGGCTTGACCTCCGGCAGTTCCACCACTTTGTACCGGTACTTCACTTTCCTGGCAATAACTTCTTGAGTCGCGACATCCGTCGGTTTCGGGCGCTTCTCGAACTCGAGGCTGATCTTCAACTGATCGGGATTTGCAGCAACGTCGGCCTCTTCTTCGGTTTCCGGCGTGCCCGTAAGTTGGTTCAACGTCTCGATCCGTTGATTAAGCTCGATCTTGATGTCCTGGTGAATCTGGCGAGCCCGCTTGGACGCGATGACGATAGCCTCATAAACATCTGTTGCGGCCATGGAAAAATTCTCGATGTCGACTGGTTTAACAGGCAATGGTTGTACTCCTTATGATAGGTGATAGATAAAACTGCTATACTCGTTGCTCTTGCGAAGTGTGCTGGACAACGAGCTTGTCGACCTCGGCAATCGCATATTCGAGATTGTCGTTGACGACCTGATAATCAAATTGAGAAGCCATGCCAAGCTCCATGGCCACCCTGTCCATGCGCCGCTTGAATGTCGCTTCGTCTTCTGTCTTTCGGTTGAGCAGCCGATCCCGCAGCACTTCAATGCTGGGAGGCTTGATGAAGACAATGACGGAATCGTCAGGATACATTCCCTTTATCGACAAGCCGCCCTTTACATCAATGTCGAAAAGCATTGTCCTGCCGGTTGTAAGGGCCTTCTCGACTTCAGCCTTGAGCGTTCCGTACAGGTTTCCGTAAATCTCTTCCCATTCAACAAGCTCACCCGCTGCAATCCGCCGGTCAAAATCCTGGCGCTGGAGAAAGAAATAATCTCTCCCTTCGACTTCCGTTTGCCGCTTGGGCCGGGTGGTGGCCGAAACGGAGAACAACATCGAAGGATACTTCGCTAACAGGGCCTTGACAATCGTTGTCTTGCCTGCGCCGCTGGGTGCAGACACGACGATGAGGTTACCTCTGGACATCAGGGATATCTCTTTATCGGATGATCGCATCGTCGGGTCATCGATTCATCTGGTCTGCTCTGAAATGACCCGATCACCCGATGACCAGCTGGGCAGATTTCTTCACTCAATATTCTGCAGCTGCTCCCGAATCTTCTCCAATTCTTCCTTCATTTGAACCACCAGGTGCGCAATCTCGGTGTCGTTGGTCTTCGATCCGATTGTGTTCGCCTCGCGGTTGATCTTTTGCACAAGAAAATTCAACTTTCGTCCGGCTGAATCGCTGTTCGCTATGGTCTCAAGGAAGAATTTCGTATGGCTCCGGAATCGAACACACTCTTCGGTCACGTCAAGTTTGTCGGCGAGAAGCGCAATTTCAAGCTCCAGGCGATTCTGGTCGATGATCACCTTGTCCTCAACCAATTGGGAAATCCGATCGTGCAGGCGCTTCCGCTCTTCGGGAATTCGTGCGCGTGACAGTTGTTCGATCTTTTCTACGGTCTGGCTGAGCCACGTGATCCGCCGCTCGAGATCCTTCGCAAGCTCGCCCCCTTCATTGCGCCGCATCGTATTGAATCCGTCCAGAGCAGCGCGCAGCGCTTCTTCGACGACGCTCCATTCCTGTTTGTCCGACTGCACCTCTTTGGGAACATCGAAAACCTCAGAGAACTTCAGCAGATGCTCCAGCCTGACTTTTTCCCGAATTTTCGCAGCTTTGCGAAGATCATTCAACAGTTTGATGTATGCCTTGGCCGCAGTCTTGTTCACCGCAACCGGCGCTGTGCCATCTAATTCTTCCTCCACCATCACGGACACAACAAGGTTTCCGCGGTTTACGCAGGAGCGGACAATCTCCTTGATGTCCTTCTCGCGCTGCGATAGCAAGCGGGGCAAACGCGTTGTGACATCGAGGTAACGGCTGTTTACTCCACGGACCTCAACAGTTGCGGTGATGTCCCGCTTGGCGATTTCTGCGCGGCCGAAGCCCGTCATGCTTGCGATCAAAGTTTCATTCCAGGGATATGAGTGCTGTTGGAGGTGCCCTGCTCTGAGAAGCATGAGAGGCACATACTCCAGGTCGGGTTCAGTGAAATTCAATGAAATTTACTGAAATTTTGACGGGCGGGCAAGGTAAAGTTCGGAACAAGCTATCCACATAGTTATCCACACCTGGCTGCCTGAAAATTGATTTTGGAGTGAAATTTCTCAACCTTTTCTTGAAGTGTTGACAACCTATGATAAGTAACTACTACACATTACGTTTTCTGGCGACGGTCCTCGACAACGTCCTTCGCGGAAGTGAGATAGAAGAGGTCTTCTGTCAAGCGAAGAATGAGCTTCTGATCTCGTTCAGGGCTGACGGCGAGCGTCGATGTCTGACCGTTTCGTGCGAGCCGTCGATGAACTATGCCTTCCTGCGCAGTCAGATCAACCGGGCAAAGAAGAATTCGGTCGATGTATTCCGGATCCTGTGGGGAAAGACGATCCAGGAGGTGAGCATCCAACCGGCCGATCGCGAGCTCGTGATTCACTGCAGCGGCGATGTACGGCTGTTGATCCGGATGTTCGGCTCGAAAGCGAACGTGCTGCTCATCGATGATCAATACGCCGTCATGGATTCCTTCCTGAACGCAAAGGCGCTCCGGGGAACCCTTCTCTCCGATGGAGGCGAGGCACGATCACAACGAAAGTGGACTCGCGCCGATTTCCAGGCGCAACTCCGGTCTATAGGGACAATCCTGTTGCCTGCGGCGCTCAAGAAACTTCTCCCTTTGTTCAACACCACGCTGATCCGTGAAGCTTGCCACCGGTCCGGTGTAAACGAACATAAGGTTGTTGCGGAACTGAACGAAGAAGGTATCGAGAAGCTTTTTGCATCGTGTGAAACCATTCTAAAGGAATTCGAGGAGTCGCCGAAAGCCCGGATCTATAGCCCGAGCGGCTTGCCGCCAACGTTGTCGATCATTTCATTCGAACACCTTGGCGACGCAAACGTCGAGATGTTCGATTCCATCCATGATGCCATCCGGGTGTTTGTCGGCAAGAGCAGGAAGCAGAAGTCGCTGCTTCAGGAGAAGGAATCGTTGCTGCACTTCCTGACGCAGGGAACCGAGCGCGCGGAGCGAACACTGCAGAAAATGGAACAGGAAACAGAAGCCCTGCAGCGGGCGATGCAATATGAGCGGCTGGGGAAACTGTTGATGGCTAACCTCATGGAGCTTCAAAAAGGAATGAAGGAAGTGGAACTTGAAGATGTCTTCAGCCATGACCGGGCAACGGCTCTCATCAAGCTCGATCAGAAACTGACGCCAGCACAGAACGCAGAACACTATTTCAACAAAGCCAAGAAGGCGCGGGCTGGTGCTGAAGAGAAACTCGAACACCAGGAGGATGTACGCGAACGATGGGAAACGATGCGGGAGCTCCTGGACCGGGTGTCCGATGTGCAAACCTACGATCAGTTGGCAGAGTTTACCGCGAACGCCGGCGAGCAGCTGAAAAAGCTCGGTTACAAAGGGCTCCCCAGTGAAGCGCGTGAAAAACGCGAAGAGGCTCCGTTTCGGATCTTCACCGTCACGGGAGGGTTTCAGGTGTGGGTTGGAAAGAATAGTGAGAACAATGATCTGCTTACGCTCAAGTATGAGAGGCAAAATGATTTGTGGTTTCACGCGCGTGGTTCGAGCGGGTCGCACGTTGTCCTCAGAATCGGGACCGGAAAGGGCGAACCCAGCAGAAGAGCGCTTGAAGAGACTGCGGGTATTGCTGCCTTCTACAGCAAGATGAAGAACGCGAAACACGTTCCCGTGGCAATGACGGAACGGAAGTACGTTCGCAAACCCCGTGGCGCTCCAGCCGGCACAGTGACCATCGAACGTGAAAAACTGTTCTTCGTCAATCCAAAGCTGCCGGGCGAAGCAAGTCAGGAACCAGCGTCCTGATGTATCATGAATGGGGACGGGGGCCTGAAGCGCATGGGGCGGTTCACCCTGCCATTGATTTCTATTGTTCTTGTGGGTTTTTGGGGGTGAGTTTTCCTTCTC
>QYQB01000275.1 GCA_007280275.1 bacterium
GTACGTGTCCGTCGAGGGAACGTAGGCTTCCGGCTGGTAGTAATCGTAGTAGCTGATGAAGAATTCCACCCGGTTCTTGGGGAAGAAACCCTTGAACTCGGCAAAGAGCTGGGCGGCGAGGGTCTTGTTGTGCGACATCACCAGCACAGGCTTGTTGATCTGAGCGATGACGTTGGACATGGTAAACGTCTTACCGCTTCCTGTCACTCCAAGGAGAGTCTGGCAGTGGTCACCGCGCTGGACGCCTTCAATCAGTTGCTTGATGGCCTCGGGTTGGTCGCCACTGGGCTTGTATTCGGAAATAAGTGTGAAGGGCATCAGTGAGATTGTCGATTGAAATACTTGGTCATCTCGAGCTTCTTGGGTGTATTCTCTCTCGCGGTGATGCGTGAATCAGCGAAAACTCTTAATGCCATAGCGCTGTCTGTCCGATGTCGGGACTTACCTAAGATCAGACAAGAATCATCGTAACACGTCACTAGGCTGCTTGTTCCTTCCCCCCCATCCTCGCGATATACAAAAAGGCATCGCGTACAAAATCCGCCGCATTCGCTTCAAAAGTGGCTGGTATGCCTTTCTTGAGCGCTTCAAACGCTACCGGAGTCCCGCCAGCGGAAATCGTCAGATTCGGATTGATGACAATGACGCGCGCAGCGCCAGAGCACTTCATTGTCACACTCGCCTTGACTGTAGGGAAGGTCGCTTCGATAACCGGCTCAACGTGAACCGGCGTCTTCATAATCTTCATTGTCTCAGGCGACTCGGCTTCCACCTCGATGTTTTGCGTCTTCAAAAACACGATGCTCTCGAAGACACAGTGCCGTGCAAGTTCGGCAACGTCATGGGCGACAGCGGAGTACTTATCACGCTCGGCCGCGAACTTGGCCCATTCCTTGACAGTGTTGACGAGGATGGTTTTGGATGCTTCAGTCATAAATCCCCCGTGATGGTGAATAATTCGAAGATCAGGTGTGCATCGAGTTTGTACCGCAGACCGCGTTTGGCACACTGCTCCAATATACGAGATGCCCCTTCTGATTGCAAGACAGCGGCGTCTTGCATCCCTCACTTCGATTTGCTACTTTAGGTCCCAATGCATCCCATCAAAACCCGCTATGCCTTCCAAATTGCCATCGCCGCGTCACTAGTCGGCTGCGCCAAACCGCAGCAGACCCTGACCCCCGCGGATGAAACACTTGTCCCCGTCTATGCTGAGTTGCTGCTCCTGGGCGAAGAGTTCAAGTCTCCCCGGTCCTCCCTTGATTCGGCAACGTTCCAGAGAGAAGTGCAATCGATTCTGTCCAGAAACGGTTTGACGAAGGACAAACTCTCCGACCGCCTGGAGGCCCTTGCTCAGTCACAGGAATTGTTCAGTCAGTTCCAGACGCGCGTTCATAACGAACTCGAGCTTCACAAGCCCAAACAATCGCCGTAATCACTATTTCCCGATGCGTGCTGGGAATTCAATATAGTTCTATGAATAGAGGGTTCCCGGCAACACACGGCGCATCGCGCGCCACGAATGTTGACGTTTCTTTGATGGGTGGTGGTTGCAGAAAATGTCGATCGGTTCAATACCGGCGAGAGAAGGGGTTGAAACGGATGGATTGGTACGGTCGGGAGATCGGGTTCAGCCCATTGGAGTTTGGGTCGTCTGAAAGAAATCCTGAACCGGACGATTGGCTCAACTGCCGCGCTTGAGAGTAAACCGGAATGTGCTTCCCTTCCCCACTTCGCTCTCAACCCAAATCTTTCCTCCGTGTGCCTGGAGGATCTCACGGCAAATCCACAGGCCAAGACCGGTTCCCTTGATTTTCCCCGCCTCTCCGGTGTCCACGCGGGCGTATTTCTGGAAGAGCCTTCCCAGGTATTCAGGCGGGACCCCAAGGCCTTCGTCGCTGACGGAGAACGTAATTTCGTCGGCTTGCTCCTCGCTTTGGACGACGGTCACTTTCAGTTGTCCACCCCCGGGCGAATACTTGACTGCATTCGAGATGAGGTTCTGCAACACCTGACGCAGTTTGTTCTGGTCACCCCGCACGTACGCACAATTCAAGTCGATGGACGCCCCGAAGCTGTGTCTCGCTGAAATCTTCACCATCGAAACTGCTTCCTGGATGATCGCTTCGACGTTGACAATCTTGAACTGATAGTTCAGCTGTCCTGACTCGATCTTTGCGATCGACAACGTATCCTCGGCAAGCAGGCTGAGCCGGCCCGCCTGATCCACAATGATGGTGAGATATTCTTTCAACCGATCGGGGTTGACCTCTTTGCGGAGGAGCGACTTCGCCGCAAGCATAATGGTCGAGAGCGGCGTCCGGAAATCGTGCGAGACGATGCCGACAAAATCCGTTTTCAGCCGATCGAGTTCCACGAGTCTCTCGTTCGTTCGCTTGATCTCCTCAAACAAACGGGCATTTCGAACAGCGCTTCCGACCTGGTCACAGAGGGTTTCAAGGACAAGGACATCGGTTTCGTCAAACGCATACAACTTCGTATCCTCGACGTTCAACACGCCGACTACCTCATCGTCGGAGATGATGGGGAGCGCGAGTTCGGAGTTCGTGTTGTGATATTGATGGGCAAGGAAACGCGAATCCAGGCTGACATCGTTCGCGAGAACAGATTGTCCGTGCTCGGCAACCCAACCGACTATCCCCAATCCAACCTTCTGGCGGTACCCGTGAGGCAGGAAATCGATGAAGTTGCCAGAATGAGCGGCAAGAACCAGCTCCGTCTTCTCCTGATTCATCAGGAAGATCGTAACATCGAAGTACCGGAAATCCTTCTGGATGGCCTCCGACGCCGAAGCCAGGAGCTCGTCGATATTGAGCGTCGACGTCAGCTTCCGCGAGACCTTGTTCACCAGACCAATCTGGGCCGCTCTCTTCAGGGCACGCTCGAGCAGGTTCGTGTGCCTTAATGAGATGGCCATCTGGAGACTCAGGAGACGGGCAAGCCAGACATCCGGATCGACATAGGCATTCGGCTTGGACGATCCGAACACTAACGCCCCTACCATCTCTTCGTGCGTATGCACCGGCACGATAATGAGCGACCGGATGCCAAGGTCCTTCAGCGTACCTTCGAGTGTGGGATGAAACGACGGGGCTGAATCGATATCGACCATGATGCCGGCCTTGTTCCGTATGGACCACCCCGGCATGCCAACATCGACCGAGAAGTGCTTGTGGTTGAGTTCGATCGCGTCCATCAACGGCGAGAGCGTGCTGATGACATAGTGAGTCTTGTTGTTGCTGAGCAAGCCTATGAAAGCACACTCTCCTTCGATCAGCCGTCTGAGGTTGTCCTTCAGGATGCGGAGAATCTCTTCGCGTGACCGGGCTGCATCGACCTTGAGCGAAAGCTCTGTAAGCGTGCTGACGCGCGTGCTGAACTCCTGAGCCTCCAGCAAACGCGATCGCATTTCCTCTGGCGTGAGGAAATCGAGGTTATCAGGGGCATTCCATTCAGGAGACATAGAGTTGAGAGTGATTGACTTCACGGTGGTGGATGCGTATCTCCAATTGGTTAGGAAACAATCCCCGCCGATTGCGTGACGTTCTGTCCGCTTCGAGCTGCCGGCCAGTCCTTCGCCAGCATGCCGTAGACGACGTGGTCCACGTAGTGGTCATAGAGCCACTCCGCTTCGCGTAGGATCCCTTCCGACTTGAAACCAAGGCGCTCGGGGATCGCCCTGCTTTTCGTGTTACCAACCGCGCAACGGATTTCCACCCGGTTCAGATGCCACTCGTCAAACGCATATTCAACAAGAGAGCGGCAAGCTTTTCTCATAATCCCGCGCTGCTGGAACTGCTCCGCAAGCCAGTAGCCGATGCAGCTCGATCGGTTTGCCCATTCCAAGTGGTGATACCCGATAATGCCCACAATCTGATTTTCGAGCCAGATTCCTGCCTGGAATCCTGCGCCTGAAGCCTGTTGCCGGAGGGCCGAATCGACGTATGCGATCATCTCGTCGATGTTGCACGCCATATCAAGCCACGGAAGCCACTCACGAAGGTACGGCCGGTTGGCATCGACAAGGAGAAGCAACTCCTCTGATTCACCAAGCTCGAGGTTCTTGAGGTACAGCCCGTCTTCCACCTGGATCTTGATCATTCAGAGCCTCATTCATCAACCAGAACATCGAACCGGACGATTTCATATCCCCGCTTTGCGTCCAGGAAGGAAAAGGCGACTCCGGCCAGGATGACGGCCATCCCGATCAGAAATGCTATCATGATGGCCGAGTCCGATTGAAATCCCCGGATCAGGAAACTGAAACCGATCAACAATGATGTCAGAATGAACATTGCGATTGCGCCGGTGTAACACATGATGGCATTTCTCACCAACCCTGCTCTCTGCATCAGATGGCCGATCTGGCTTGCCAGGCTTTCGAGACGTTGCGTCTCCTCGAAGTTTTTCTCACCCGCTTTCCTGAACAACTTTCTCTTCTCGTCATTGAGGAGGCGGATCCTGTTCAGCACGCTGGAGTACTTGCTGCTCGTGGCCAGCAGGAGAAGACCACATGCATTGATCATGACCGCCGGGGCCAGGATCAATTGGATGATCTGTATGACGGAGATTCCAGTCTCTATCCCGTTTCCCATGGTGTACTCCTGTGCATGATCCGCAGGCTAGGCGCGCACGATCTCGCCGACAACGAAAGACCGTTCGCGCTTCCGTCGGAGGGCTGCCTGGATCTTGTCTACGTCGCCCGGAGAGACGATCATGACAAGACCGATTCCGAGATTGAACGTCCTGCGCATATCTTGCTCGGGCACGTTGCCTGTTTTTTGTATCAAAGTGAATATCCACGGGCGTTCCCAGGCCTGCCAATCGACGCGGAGCTTTAGGCCTTTGGGGACAACCCGCATCGTATTCCCTTCGAGTCCACCCCCCGTAATATGAGACATCCCTTTAATATCAAACCTGGGAAGCAGCGGATAGACGGCCTTGAAGTAGGAACGATGTACGGCCAGCAGGCTGTCGCCGAGGATCGCCTGCGATTCTTCGAAGTATTGATCGAGTTGAAAACGCTCCAGCAAAACGGCCCTTGCAAGCGAATAGCCGTTTGTATGCAGCCCCGTTGACGGCAAGGCGACGAGCACGTCTCCCTTCTTCACATGCTTACCCCGGATCACGCGACCCTCGTCCACGAGTCCGACGATAGTGCCGGCAAGATCATATTCACCTTCGGAATAGAACCCGGGCATTTCTGCAGTTTCGCCGCCAATCAGCGAACAACCGTTTTGCCGGCAAGCGGTGACGAAGCCATCAATGACCTGCGCGGCAACCGAGGGGGAGAGCTTTCCTGTCGCGAAGTAGTCGAGAAAGTAGAGGGGCTTGGCGCCGCAGACCAGGATGTCATTGACGCAATGGTTTACCAGATCCTGGCCAACGGTGTCGTGGCGATTCATGGCGAAGGCAATCTTCAGCTTCGTCCCGACGCCGTCAACGCTTGTGACGAGAACAGGCGTTCGGATTCCCTTGAAGTCCGCCCGATAGAAAGCACCGAAGGCACCAATGTCCGTCAGCACATTCGGTGTAAACGTGGAGCGAACCCGGCGTTTGATGCGTCGCACGAGTTTCTCTCCAGCCTCAATATCAACGCCCGAATCTCTATAGGTCTTCATCATTCTATCCAACAATCTGAGGGCAAGATACCAGTTTTTCGGTGGGTGAACAAGAGTAATCTTGTGAAGGGCATCGAAAGCACAACGATAGACTCGGAAAGTCACAGAACAGGGACGCGAACAGAGAGGGAAGTCATGCGTAGCCATCGCCGCCCTGTCCCAAAATCCTGCGTTGTGAATGAAGGCTATTCTTGCGAAAAAGCATCACCTTGAGTATATTGTATCGTATATAGAGAGGACGAGCACAGACAATGGCAACAGCGCATCTCATTGGATCAACCGAACCGATCGAAATCAGAAAGATCTTTTGCATCGGCAGGAATTATGCCGATCACGCAAAAGAGATGAATGCTGCGATTCCCGATGCCCCGGTCTTTTTTCTAAAACCTCCGACGGCCATCATCGGAGAGGGTGAGACGATCCGTATCCCATCGATATCCAAGGATCTCCACCACGAGATCGAAATGACCGTTCTGATCGGGCGGGGCGGGAAAAACATTCTTAAGGGGAACGCGTTGAACCACGTCGCCGGCTACGGCATCGGACTGGATATGACGTTGCGTGATGTCCAGAGCGATGCGAAGAAAAAGGGGCTTCCCTGGACTCTGGCGAAAGGATTCGACACGTCGGCTCCGATTTCGCATTTCGTTCCGGCGGATGAGATTTCCGATCCCCACACTCTCGAGGTCAGGCTGGACGTGAACGGCGCTACCCGGCAGCATTCGTCTACAAGCAATTTCATATTCAAAATCGATGAGCTCATAGCCTATATATCACAATTCTTCACATTTGAACGCGGAGACATCATTTTCACGGGGACTCCGGAAGGAGTTGCTTCAGCAGCCTCCGGAGATCGACTTGAAGCTCGGCTTCTCTCCCCTGCTCAGACGGTTCTTGCATCGCTTAGAGTGAGTGTCCAATAAACACACGCCAGTCGATGACCAAGATCAGACAATTCCTCAGCAACTACCGTGTCGCCATTCTGGCCTGGCTCCTCATCATCCTTCTTGTTGAAGCCGGTCTCTATTATAGTGTTGACAAGAGCGTTGTCGCACTTGCCGTACTCGCGGTTGGCATCCTCGGTCAGGCATTTGCCGCTCTCATCGCATGGATTGGCCTTTTGCCTCTCGTTGGGCCGATGGTTGCTCATGTGTTATCCCTCCCGTTTCTCTGGCTTCTCAACGGCGTCGGCTACCTGGTATCCATCGTTGCGATCAGGCGCGGATATTCAAAAGATGTGCTGAACTACCGGGTCATCACAGTTGCACTTCTCTTTGGTATCACGTTCGGATACGTTCTCGGAAAACTGGTCTGACTCAATATCACGTGGAGCGAACCTTGAATCGTCAACAGCCCTTGATGGCAATTTCGATTGTTCTGCTGTGTTTCCTGACAAGCTTCTCGGGAACAACGACACGCCATGATTCGGAGAATGAACCCCGCCTAATCCATCCGGTCGTCAGCCGGATGGAAGAGATCTACGCACCCTTCGATACTCTGCGCACAGATTTGAAGGATTATATCTGGCCAACGAACGCCAGTACCGTTATTACTTCCTCTTTCGCTGATTACAGACGAACCCACCTGCACGAAGGGATCGACATTTCCACGAACAACCAGAAGGGCTATCCGGTCTATGCCTCACGCGAGGGCTATGTGTCCCGGATCTTCATCTCAAGGCGGGGATATGGAAAAATGCTCTATGTCCGGCATCGCGATGGATTCGTGACGATGTACGCGCATCTTCAAAGGTTCAAAGACCCCATCGAGAGCTACGCCAGGCAGCTTCAGAAACAGAGCCGGAAGTACTCCCTCGAGGTCGACCTCGACAGCTCAATGTTCCCTGTCTCAAAAGGAGACCTGATCGCTCATACCGGGGACACCGGAATCGGAGCGGCACATCTTCATTTTGAGGTGCGGGACTCCTCCTCCAACCCGATCAATCCGTTCCTCTTGCCTCAGATTTCATCAGCTATCAGTGACCTGATCCCGCCCGTCTTTCACATGATTGCTTTCACTCCGATTTCCGGGACGTCAAAGATTCAGGGCAGACACCGCGTGTGGGTCGAAGACGTGAACTCGGAGCGTCCGGAAAGCTATATCGTGCCACAACCTGTGAAGATTTCCGGGTCGGTGGGCATCAGCGTCCGGGTTACGGATCAATCGGACGTTCTCAAATACAGGACCGGCCCTTATCGATTCGAGATGTATGTCGATGGCCAACTTCTTTTCAGTTCAGCGAAGAAATTCCTGTTGGAGAGCGAAGCTCATCAGGTAGCTGCATATTATGATAAAGGTCTGCTCCGCTCGCAGAAGGGACGTTTTGAAAAACTGTACATCGAATCAGGCAACAGACTCTCGTTTTACAATCGCCTCCCGGAAGGCGCTGGCTCAATTGAAGCGTCGGAATTCGA
>QYQB01000282.1 GCA_007280275.1 bacterium
GCTATGCAATGTCTGGGAGATGTGTTGAAGTTGGAGGGGATTGACGCTATAATGAGAGTGATGATGTATTTTTCTTGAAACGTTTTTGTCACCACCGATGATACGCAGATGGCCACCGACAAAAAGAAGGTCGACTGCTGTCGCGTTTCGCTTGTTCTTTGAATAAGTCGTGTGGTTGAACTTCTTGCACCACAGAATGCGACCCAAGAATCACAATTTGACTCTTTCGTGAAAGCTTGAGTTGATCTCTACTTAGATCTCTGCGACCTGCTGGGGAGTCATTCAAGGTTCTTCCGAGACACGACACTGGGAGGCTGCGGAAAAACTGATTTCTCACGCCATCCGATAAACCCCGTTCACGGGGTAAATCGGACGGCTCGTCTTTCACGAAACCCGAGGGGGTTTCGCGCCTCTGAAGACGTCCCCGCCAGACGCATAGGATGCATCGAGGCGGGCTGGCCCGCCAGACCGACTTGGATCGCCGAAGTCGGGCTGGGACTTCAGTCGATGGCTTGCTTGTTCAGCATCCTCTTAGAACATGAATACTAACGAGATACCATTGCCAAAAGGCTTAGTCACTGTGAACGATCCTCCCCTCACGGCGCGTGAACGAAAGTTCTCACGTCTCTTACTCTTTTTTGAAGACATTGTAAAAGTACCGCTATTTGGTTGTCAACACTGCGGCGAATGCGTGTTGTCCTCGACGGCGTTTGTCTGCAGCCAGAGATGTCCAAAACAGCTGCGCAATGGTCCGTGCGGGGGAACCGGCGATGATGGATCGTGTGAAGTGTATCCCGAACGAACATGCGTATGGTACAAAATATATTTTCGGTCACAACTGTTGAATCGGATGAGCTTGCTCTACAAGATCAATAAGGTCCATAACTGGAATCTGCAAGGTACATCATCGTGGCTCAATGTATTCAGAAAGCGAATTGAAGCGCCAATCTGGTTTGTTCCTCATGACGAACAGAAAGTGAAGGGCCTGATCGCCGATGACGCTGAAAGAGAAGATTGAATCGAACCGGTTTATTGTTTGCGGAGAAATCGGTCCACCGCAAAGCTGTGATGGCGATGTAATCCGTAGCAAATCGAAACATTTCAAGGGCTATGTCGATGCGGTGAACATCACCGACAACCAGACAGCGATCGCCCGGCTGTCGAGTATCGCTTCAGCAAAGATATTGCTGGACGAAGGCGTCGAACCGATCATGCAGATGACATGCCGGGACCGCAACAGATTGGCGATTCAAAGTGATCTCCTGGGCGCCGCGGCGTTGGGCATCCGGAATGTGCTATGCCTGACCGGCGATCATCAAAAATTTGGAGACCATCCCGAAGCCAAAGGGGTGTTTGACCTTGATTCAATCCAGCTCATCGCCACTGTCGCTACTATGAACAGGGGATTCCTGCTTTCTGGATTCGAAATGAAAAAAGCCCCTGCATTTCTCATCGGCGCGGCAGCGAATCCATTCGCGGAGCCGTTTGAAATGCGAATAATTCGCTTGCACAAAAAAATCCAGGCCGGGGCGCATTTCATTCAAACACAGCCTGTGTTTGACCTGGAGCTGTTTATCCGATGGATGCAAAGAGTCGTCGAAATGGGCCTTCATGAAAAAACGGCGATTCTTGCCGGCGTTCTGCCAGTAAAATCTGTGAAGACGCTACTTTGGATGAAAGAAAAAGTACCCGGTGTTAAGATACATGATGACTATATCAATAGAATGAAACAGGCGCGCGATCCGGAAGAAGAAGGCGTGCAAATGGCTGTTGAAATAATCCAAACGCTGAGAGGTATAAAAGGAATCCGAGGCATCCATTTGATGCCTGCGTTGTGGGAAAGTATCACTCCGACCATCATAAAAGAAGCAAGATTGGATATGACAAACTAGGGAGAAGGGTTATGCAGGAAATTGTCGAACAAATTGCCACGTGCGTTGCCCGGGGCAAAATTTCGAAATCGTTTTGGTTTCCACCTGAGATGAAAGATCAAGACGGCGCTGATGAGATTGCTGCAGCTGCGATAAAGAACGGCATTCAACCGGACGTGCTGCTGCAGGGTTGTATGTTGGGAATGGAAAGAATCGGGAAAGAATTTGGCGAGGGTAAGGCGTTCATGACCAATCTGATTGTATCCGCCGAAGCAATGAATGCTGTTATGAAACATATCAAACCATTCCTGGAATCCGGTGAAGTGAAACGCAAAGGCACATTTGTTATTGGAACCGTTACCGGCGATATGCACGACATCGGCAAAAATCTTGTTTCCATGATTATCAAAGGCGGCGGATTTGAAGTGATCGATCTCGGCGTGGATGTGCCAGCCAACAAATTCCTGGATGCAATTACTCAGCACCCGGGTTGTTTTGTCGGGCTTTCCGCCTTGCTGACGACAACAAAGCCTAATATGGAAAATAGCGTCAAAGCCATTAAGAAAACGTCTCCTGACACAAAAGTACTGGTTGGTGGCGCTCCTATCACGCAAGATTTCTGCACTCGCATCGGCGCTGATTTCTATTCACCAAATCCACAGGACGCGGTGGCATATCTGAATACGAGTGTGTTACAGCATCCGTAACATCATCCGATCTTCTGCCACCAGGTTATTCCATATCCGAATCTTCCGTGCTTCCTTTCCTTGCGCAGTGGAGGCGAGAGAACTGCGGATGATGAGGGAGATATGCCACAGGGAAGGTTTTCGTCAATTCCTGCCCTGGGAGCTGTCATCTAATGACAAGAGGCAATCCCGGAAACCCGGAATTGCCTCTTGCTATTTTGATCAGCACCCGATGTTCCAACAGCGCGCTGTCTAATTGTCAATTCCTGCCCGCCATTCGAGTGCCCTGAAGGCGGGGACAACTCTCAATTGACAATTGATAATTATTCTGCAGCCCTGACGGGATCCTCAAGCACCATGTAAATGCGTGCGTTGTGATCACCCTCGAACTTGGCTGACCACAGCGCCGCCTGAACATTGGTGATTTTCGCGGCCTTTTTTGGAGTCGATATTGGCAGAAAGATCACTCTGCGCACGGTTGCTTGTGTTGATTTTGTCCTGATACTCTCTTACTATCGTCCCAGACACCGTGCCCTCCTTTGACGAATCTCACATCGATGTTTTCTGTCTTGCCGACAGCCCAAGGTCCGGCACGAATCTCTCTGTATTTACCGCGACTTATCCCCACATGCTAGATCCCAGACCCCGTGCATTTGATAAGATGGTGTCAATAGAGCTCCGAGCGGAGTAGCCTTATGATCCGACATCTTGCGTTCCTTGCTATGGTATCATTCGTGGCCTTTTCAAGTCGGGGCTGTCGAGAGCTGTGGAGGTAGGACGTGAATCCTGAACAGTGACAGAGTATTTCGAAAGGCGAAGGGGGAGTTTGCAGGGACAAAGATGAACACCCGAGAAATGAGATTGAATATGAAAGCTCTTTATCGCTTCTTGACCTTCTTTGCACCGTTGCTATTCATCCAGGGGAATTCGTCCGCACAGACGTCTGACCGCTGGACGAAGATATCCTCGGAATCGCTTCAGTCCTTCGTCATCGATCCGGTAGACACGAATATCATACACGGTGGATACTGGTACGGGGCCGCTAGGTCAATCGATGGGGGAGCCACTTGGAGGTTCGCAGGGTTCAGCGGCGGCGGGACAACCTCCGCTCTCATCATCAATCCCCAGGGGCGGGACACCCTGTATGCTGGGGTTGAGGCGTTTGCGAACGGCGGGTATGGCGTATACAGGAGCACTAATCGTGGCAACACATGGACAAATGTCTACGCGTCACACAGCGTTGCATGCCTCGATTTCGACAGACAGCGGCCGCACATCATTTATGCCGGGACTGTGACGAACAATTGGCGGGGGGCTGGCGTGGGGCTGTTGAAGTCCACAAACGCGGGCACGACTTGGAGTCAGATCAATACCGGACTTGCCAACCTGGAGATCGCCTTCATTGCGGTCGATCCGTTCAACGGGAATACCGCGTACATAGGCACAGGTGATGGTGTCTTTAAGAGCACGAATGCGGGGCAGCAGTGGGTGGCGATGAATAGCGGGTTGCCTTCTGGTGTGGTCGTTCGTTCGATTGCGATCAATCCGTCTGATCCGAAGACTGTGTATGTCGGAACCACCAACGACGGGGTGTTCAAGTCAATGAATGCAGCCGCCTCATGGTCAGCGAGCGGATCGGAGATCCCATATCTCACAATCAATAGCCTCCTTGTTAACCCTCTGCAACCACAGGTGGTCTACGCTGGGGCAGAGGCCGGGGGAGTGTTTCGATCAAGCAATAGCGGTTCTTCGTGGACAGCGATTGACGCGAATGGTATCGATGGCTCTTACTATGGTTCGATTGGTCAACTCGCGGTCAATCCACTCGATCCACATGTTCTTTTTGCCATCGCCGAGCGTTACACGACGGCGTGTGCTTTCTACAAGCGTCGTGATGATCTGTCGTTAGCAACTATACCTTCGGGCCCCGTTCTTTCGTCTCCATCAAACGGGGCCGCTTCCCAGCCCACGACGCTTACACTTGGCTGGACAGCATCCACCGGCGCCACGAAGTACCATCTGCAGGTTTCAACGACCTCAGCATTCACCACTCTTGTGCTGAACGATTCATCACTCACGGGAACATCGAAATCAGTTGCTGCATTGGCAAACGGCATAACGTACTACTGGCGCGTAAGGGCTGGCAACTCAGCAGGGTGGAGTGGCTACTCAGGAAGTTGGAGCTTCACGACCATTGTCGCAGTCCCACCAGCGCCGACGCTGGCTTCTCCTTCTGTTGGTGCAACAGGCGTCTCCACAAGTGGCACGCTGAGCTGGATCGCTTCCGCTGGAGCCGCATCCTATCGACTTCAAGTTTCAGCCAATTCCGGGTTCTCGCCGGTTGTTGTTGATCAGAGCGGTATTACGAACACATCTTTTGCTATGAGCGGTCTTGCCAACAACACGCTGTACTACTGGCGCGTCAATGCCACCAACACCGGCGGCACAAGCTCTTACTCAAGCACGTGGGGCTTCACAACGATGGCTCCAGTTCCCACAATTACGTCTTTTTCCCCAGTCTCTGGTCCAATCGGCACAGTAGTGACGATCACGGGCACAAACTTCAATGTAACCGCATCGGGGAACATTGTGTGGTTCGGAGCTGTGCAGGCCAACGTAACAGCAGCCACTACTACTTCGCTCATTGTGACAGTCCCCGCAGGTTCAACCTATGCACAGATCTCGGTGACAGACTCGGCAACAGGACTGACAGTGTATTCACGCTTGCCGTTTGTTGCTACATTCTCCGCAGGCGGCCCGATCACGTCAGCTTCCTTTGCCAGCAGTGTCGACTTCACAATAGGATGGAGTCCCTCTGCCATCGCCATGAGCGATCTTGACCGCGACGGCAAACCTGATGTCATATTGACCTCAAGCTACTTTGCGGTCTCGGTGTTTCGCAACCAGAGTGTGGGCGGCTCGATCAACTCAGGTTCTCTTGCCCCGAAGGTGCACTTCGCGACAGGAAATTTCCCTGGTACCGTAGCAATCGGTGATCTTGATGGCGATGGCAAACCTGATCTTGCTGTACCAAACAATGGCAGCAAGACCGTCTCGGTTTTTCGCAACCAGAGCTCGCGCGGCTCCATCAGCTCAGGTTCGTTTGCCGAGAAGGTCGACTTCGCGACAGGAACTTGGCCCCTCGACGTTGCCATAGGCGATCTTGATGGAGACGGCAGACCTGATCTCACTGTGACAAACAATGGAAGCGCCAGCATCTCGGTGTTTCGGAACATCAGCACACTCGGCTCGATCTCCTTTGCCCCGAAAGTGGACTTCTTACTACCAGGCTACCCCACCCCCGCATATGTTGCCATAGCCGATTTTGATGGTGATGGAAAAGCCGATCTCGCTGTGACAAATTCTCAGGGCAAATCGGTCTCTGTGTTTCGCAACACAAGCATGATCGGCTCGATCTCCTTTGCCTCAATCGTGGACTTCACAACGGGAAACGCTCCCGAAAGGATAGCAATTGGCGATCTTGACGGTGACGGGAAGCCCGATATCGCTGTGGTGAACCTTGGCTCTAGCAGCAGCACCGTTTCTGTTTTTCGGAACACGAGCACGAGCGGCTCGATCTCGTTTGATGCGAAAGTGGATTACGCAACAGGAGTCTATTTCTACGGTCTTGCCATGGGCGATCTTAACGGCGACGGGAAGCCTGATCTCGCCGTTACAAATCCAAAAAGCAACACGGTGTCGGTCTTTGGCAACTTGAGTACAAGTGGATCTCTCTCCTTCGCCGCGAAGGTGGATTTTGGAACAGGGGCTTATCCATGTGTTCTTGCCATAGGTGATCTTGACGGCGACGGGAAGCCCGATCTCGCTGTGGGAAACGATGACAGCTGCACGGTCTCAGTCTTTCGGAACATGAATTCAAGTGGGTCTGCACCTAGCGCCTCGACCAACGCTGTGACCAATGTGACTGCAACGTCCGCGACACTAAATGGCTCTGTGAATCCCGGTGGGTTGGCAACAACAGCGTACTTTGAGTGGGGAAGAGACACGGCGTCGTTGAGCGCAACGACATCGCGATCAATTGGCTTCGGCACAGGTGCGGTCGCGGTGATCGATACCCTGAGAGGTTTGAGCCCGCGCAATATGTACTATTACAGAGCGGTGGGCCAGAACAGCAGGGGAACAAACAGAGGTGCGATCCTCAGCTTCACGACCTCGACAAGCGCAACTCTGCTCGGAGAGTATTCGCCTGATGCCAACACCGTCCTTCTTCTCCACATGAACGAAACCAGTGGGACGACCGTGGGCGATGCGAGCGGCTACGGCAACCATGGTAGGGCAAATCAAGGTGCCACGGTGACTTCTTCGGGGCGCTTCGGCAATGCCCGTTCGTTTGATGGATCTCAGGCTGCTCAAATCTCCTTCGAAACTGTTTCGGACCTTACATTTGGCTCACAAGACTTCGCTGCTGAAGTGTGGGTTAACACACAGTCCTCGCAGTTCTTACAGCCCTACATCGAACGGTGGTCGGGACCAACGAGGATGTGGAGGTTTGGCATTGCCCGCGGTGCTCCTTGGCTCGAATTGACCAACGGTGGGTGGCACGCTGAACTGAAGGGTGCCGCTCAGATCAACGACGGTCGCTGGCACCACTTGGCAGCTGTGAGAGAGAATGGGATTTCATACTTGTATGCCGATGGAGTGCTCCAAGCCATGCAAGATGTATCCACGTTCGGCGTCACCGATGATTCGGGAGGTTGGTTCAACGTTGGCGATGGTTCATTCAATATGACAGGGATTGTTGACGAAGTCCGCGTCTCCAAGAAAGCCCGCGCGCCGCAAGAGTTCAACCTCCAACTCCCGCCGAAGAATCTGTCTGCCATAGCTTCCCCAACATCAATCAATCTGAGCTGGCAAAACGGCGGCGCTGCTGTGCCTCTGATGCGCTACAAAATCTACCGCGGCGTAGACTCAACCAACGTCTCTCTCATCGACTCCACTACTTCACTACTCTTTTCTAACACAGGTCTCTCTCCGGGCACACGATATTTCTATCGGGTCAGCGCTGTCGACTCAACCGGGTTTGAGGGGGCAAGAAGCTACGCCGCCAGTGCAACACCTTCTTCTCCAACAACAGACTTGGTTCAAGTCAACGGCGGCACATTCCAGATGGGGAGCACTACGGGCAAGTCTGATGAAACGCCGGTCCATTCAGTAACACTCGGCGCATTCAGCATGGACAGAACGGAGATTACGTACGAGAAGTGGACCGAGGTGCGTAGTTGGGGCTTGACACATGGCTATACGGACCTGTGGGCTGGGAAAAAATGGGACAGTGGCATGACGAATCTCCCTGTGACACAAGTAAGCTGGTATGACATACTGAAATGGAGCAATGCCCGTTCTGAAAAAGATGGGTTGACACCGGTGTATTATGCAAGCAACACACTCTCTACTGTGTACCGCACAGGTGAGCTTGATCTTGCTGCGGACGCCGTTAAATGGACGGCAAACGGCTACAGATTGCCGACTGAAGCAGAGTGGGAATTTGCTGCAAGAGGTGGAACGAAATCGCAGGGGTATGCATATAGCGGAAGCGATGCTATTGACGATGTGGCATGGTGTTATGCCAACTCGGGCAATAATCCTCACGTTGTTGGAACCAAGAGGGCGAACGAGCTTGGTCTATACGATATGAGTGGTAACGTATTTGAATGGTGTTGGGATTTGTATGGTACATACAGCGCTTTTGCGCAGGCAGATCCGAAGGGTCCGACTTCCGGTAACCAACACCAACCTGTGTTGCGGGGCGGCGCGTTCAACACTGACGAATACTGTCGTGTGGCTGCTCGTTCCTACGGCGGCGCGGGTGGCCGCGATTTCTGTGGGTTCCGTTGCGTCCAGACAGATAGTGTCCGAACCACTGGTTCAATTCCCGCAACTCCTCAGAACCTTCTCGCGACTTCGGGCAACGGGCAAGTAACTCTGAAGTGGAACAAAGTCCCCGACACCGACCTCAAGCGCTATCGCATCTACCGCGGCACCGCTTCTCCGGCCAATACGCTCATTGACTCGACTTCCGCGGGCAACCCGAACGATACCACAAGAACAATAACCGGACTGACGAACGGGACGACGTATTACTTCCGCGTTACCGCGGTTGATAGCGCAGGAAATGAAAGTGCATATAGCAATGAAATCAGTGCAACGCCTTCTTCTCCAACAATAGTCCTGGTTCAAGTCACCGGCGGCACATTCCAGATGGGAAGCAATGATGCAAAGGACTATGGGGCAAGTCCACCTCATTCGGTCACACTCGGCGCATTCTACATTAACAAGACCGAGATTACGTACGAGAAATGGACGGATGTGCGCAACTGGGGCTTGACGCACGGCTATATGGACCTGGTGGCAGGGAGAAATGGCTACTCGGGCACAACGAATCATCCGGTGACGGAGGTAAACTGGTATGATATACTGAAATGGTGCAATGCCCGTTCAGAAAAGGATGGGCTGACGCCTGTGTATTACACAAGCAGTACACTCACTACTGTATACCGCACAGGCGAGCTTGATCTCGCTTCAGATGCTGTGAAATGGACGGCGAACGGCTACCGATTGCCGACAGAGGCTGAGTGGGAATTTGCTGCAAGAGGTGGAACGAAATCGCAGGGGTGCAAATATAGCGGAAGCAATGCTATTGACGGTGTGGCGTGGTGGTACGGAAACTCGGGCAACAACACCCATCCTGTATCAACCAAAGGGGCGAACGAACTTGGCCTATATGATATGAGCGGCAATGTATGGGAGTGGTGCTGGGATTTGTATGGCACCTATAGCGCTTCGTCACAGACAGATCCGAAGGGACCGACTTCAGGGGCATACGGTGTGCTGCGAGGCGGCGCGCTCGACCTCGACGACTACGGCTGTAGTGTGGCCTATCGCAGCAGCGGCTTCAATTACCCAAACTACCGCTTTTACAGTATTGGGTTCCGTTGCGTCCAGACAGATAGTAGCCGAACCACTGTTACAATTCCCTCAGCTCCAGCGCTCGCATCGCCTGCAGATGGAGCCACAGGCGTACCCATCAGCCCGACGCTGAGCTGGGGAGCGTCTGCAGGAGCTACGTCATACCGGCTACAGGTCTCGACGGGTTCAACTTTTACGACCACGGTATTTGATGATTCAACACTCACCGCGACGTCACGACAAGTTGGCCCATTGTCCAACAACACAAAGTACTACTGGCGAGTGAATGCGAAGAACGCCGGAGGAACAAGCGCGTTCTCGCCGACCCAGAGCTTCACAACACTTGTAGCTGCGCTTGCGGCGCCGGCGCTGGCAACACCGGCCGATGGTGCCACTGGTGTTGCGTTGACCACGACGTTGAGCTGGACCGCTGTTACTGGCGCAACGACCTACCGCATCCAGCTGTCGACGTCTTCTGGTTTCACAACGACCATAGTCAATGATTCAACCTTGACAGGAACATCACGTCAGGTTGGACCGCTCTCGAATGGCACGTTGTACTACTGGCGTGTCAGTGCCGCGAATGCAGGAGGCACGAGTTCCTATTCATCAACGAGAAGCTTCACGACGTCATCAGGGGCTCCATCGGCTCCAACCCAAGCATCTCCGTCGAACGGTTCGACCGGAGTGTCGCCGAACCCGACGATCGTGTGGAACGCTTCGAGTGGAGCCACCTCGTATCATTTGCAGGTCTTTCGCGATGCGGCTTGCACGAACGTATTTGCAGATCAAGATAATTTGACCGGGACGTCGACGCAGGTATTTGGTGGCTTGACAAACACGACATACTACTGGCGCATCAATGTGACGAACACGGGAGGGACGAGCTCTTGGTCAAGTGTCTGGAGCTTCACGACCGGTTCCACAGCACCGCCGTTGGCTCCGTCGCAGGTATCTCCTGCAAGTGGTGCGACCGGAGTGTCGCCGAATCCGACGTTCACGTGGAATGCCTCGAGTGGAGCCACAACATATCGGTTGCAGGTGTCACAGAGCGCAACGTTCGCTTCGACAATTGTCAACGACTCAACCCTCACTGCGACATCGAAGCAGGTCGGCCCGCTCTCATTCAGCACTACCTACTACTGGAGAGTTGGCGCCTCGAATATCGGAGGGTCGGGTTCCTATTCACCGACTGCCAGCTTCACGACAATTCCAGCTCCTGCAACGACACTCACGGTAAACACCTCTGTGTCATTCCCGACTAAACAAAAACGGCAGGACTATACAACCTCCGAGTACAGGCTTTTTGGCCTGCCTGGAGGCGCTATTGCTGCCAATTCTGTGCTCAGTGGAACACCAGGAGCAGATTGGCAGATGTATTGGGATAATGGTGCTTCGTCAAACTACCAGGTTGCTTACGATGGCAGCAGTACCTTCCAGTTCGGCAATGGTCGGGCTTTCTGGATACTCTCGAGATCGGGAGTGAACATCAGCACGATCGTGAAC
>QYQB01000244.1 GCA_007280275.1 bacterium
TAGTTCTGCTCAAGTCTGAACAGAGCAGGTAAGTACGGCGTCTGTTCAACGCCGGTGACAGGGCCGGGATATTTCAGCCTGAGATTATCCACATAGATAGTCCCTGAAGTTGACTGTCCTTGAATATTGTCGCCCGCAAGCTGAATCTCTATTCTCCTGAGAGTCAGGGGAGGAATCGCATCGTAAGTGCCCGACAGAGAAGCTAACCCTGTCATGGGAGCGTTTATGAAATCGAAAGCCTGGGTGTTGTTCAGATATTTCCCGCCGAAAGCGCGGAAGATTCGTGAGTCCGCATCCGAAAGACGATAGAAGAGTCTATGCCTGCGTCCGTCGGATCGAGCATCGAGATAGATAGAATCGGGAATTCCGTAGACAAGAACGTCTTTGTTCAGGTACACCATATAAGGCGATTTTAAAGGATCATAGGTGAATTTGTAGTCTATCTTGAAGGATGCGCTGCCCGCAGACGCCTGATCAGCAGCAAGTGTAACGGAAAGTGAATCCAGGTTTACTCCCTCAAATGTCCATCCGCTCAAACTCTCAAGCCGATCAAGACTGACCAAACCGCTCGCGACTTCAACCCTTACAACACTTGTGTCGCTGTAACCGCTGCATGTGGCAATAATCTTTGTGGTGCCGCTCTTCTTTCCAGTGAATGTGCCCGTTGAATCAACAGTCCCTACCGAACGATCCGTCGAAGTGAATGCGAACTTCGTTATCGGCACATCATGCCTTACCGCATCTGCATCATACATATCGACGCTCAACTTGAGAGTTCGTAAGGTGTCTGTCACAGCAAGTTTCGGCCTTACGATGAAGTACTTGAAGTCATAGGTCTTCACGAAACATGAAGTCGTCGCGCCATTGAACTTCGCATACACATATCCGCTGTCAGGATGGTCCGAAGGAGTAAATACACCGGATGATGTTATCGCACCAATCCTTGAGTCGCATGTATACTGTATCATTGATTGAGGCAAGATGATCCTGTTCCCCGATCTGTCAACCACCGTCGCCAGAAACGTATAGTTGTCATAGCGAAAGAGCTTCAGTGATGTTGCGGAGAGCCCCATCGAAGTCAGATCCTGCGGCGCAGAAGAGGAAAGAACCATGAGTGAATAGAGGAAATTCGAGCTGAACACACGAAGGCTATCTTCGTTGCCGCCATGACCCATCTGAGGAAAGAAAGCTCCCTGGTTATATATTCCGAGCTGTAATGCAATCCTGGAAATAGCTACACCACCGAACATTTTGATGTTAAAATCACCGGATACTCCGCTATCCGCTGGTACGACAGTATCCAGCAAACCGTGAAAATTAGCAACAGGAACTTCGTCCGCATCAATCCATTTTGGATCTATGATTGCGCCACAATAGTTGATGATGCCTTTGATGGCAGATGAAAATCCCGGATTCCCGCTTGTTCCTTCAATATCTCCCCATTTCGCCTGATTCACATCCGGCGGGATTTCGTCCTGATCCCAGTATGCATAATGCACCGCGACCATTGAGCCTGCTGATGAACCTTCGAGAAAGATCTGTGAAGTGTCAATTCTATATTGGGCAGCCTTTGAACGGAAGAAACGAACGGCAGCTTTGGTATCCTGAACTCCTCGCAACAAGGCTTCAAGTATTGTCCTGACGCCCTTCGGAGATTCAATGCCAAGTCTATAGTCTATGGTCACTGCGACGTATCCGCGTTTTGCGAAGTCAGTACAGAACGCGTCCATACCGCTCCTGTCGCCGCTGATCAGGCTTCCACCGTGTATCAATATGACGAGTGGCCTCGATCGAACGGTGTCATTTGCCGGCTCATAAAGATCCAAATACAGAGGATCATTCGACCCACTAACACTGAGATTTCCGCCGAACTGTATGTTCTTCGTAACTGTGGCAGAAGGAAAAACGATATCCCTGTAACGCGTTCCCGCATAAGTACCCTGTACGGAAATGAGAACAAACGTGATCGCGATTAATTTGACGGAGAAACCATGAAATGATTTCATCGAATTATCCCCTTTCATCCAGCGGTTGACGTTTTTCGCACCCGCTTATGGAATCACCAGCAGATCATAGAGTACAGCGCCACCAGAGCCTTTGACTCGTTGAACTCGGCGCTCGAAGCTGCGGGAACCGGAATCTATGATTGATACAAATCTGCGATTTCGGGGAGCGAATGTCAAATCGCGAATGAATGCTGGGAAGACCCCCCTCTCCCTCCCCCCTGCAAGTCATTTGACTCTTCCTCTCCATATCGTTACACTAGGGCACGGTGCTAAGAGTCAATAGATTATGACGATTTACTTGGCCTTTTTGAGAAGAATGAAATCGAGTATCGGACTAGTGACTACAATCCTCAAATCACACGAAAATCATTGACGCCTATGACCCGTCAACAACAGAGACCTGGTGTTCTGACCGCACTCGTCATTCTCTTCCTCCTATTGTCCGCTCAACGCGATGCCGCAGCAAGGCAACAGTACCTTGTTGTCAATATCATACCGGGCGAACGATACGAAGAGGTATTTGAACAGGTTCGGAAGCTTCAGAACCCGAAGAGTTCCGCGGGCGTTCGCTTGGGGATCGGTGCGATCTTCTCCTACCTGAATGAGTCCAGGGACCAATGCAAGTCCCGGGTCCTCGAATTCCTCTCTCTTGCGGAACGGTACGACATTCCGGTCATCGTCCAGCTTGACGGCGAACAATGGTGGGAAGCGCGCCCCGACCTCTGGAACTGGTGGGATCGTGGACGTGATGGCTACGACCCCAGAAACCGGGGAAACGTGGAATGGACGGGCTGGGATTCTGCATATGCGATGAAGATCGCCTGGCGGAATTGGGGAAAACAAATCCGGGTCCTTCCACCTCCGAATCTCATGAGTCCCCCCTACCGGCAAGCCTGCCATGATGAGATGCGAGTGCTCGTTCCTCTGATACTCCATTGGTGGATGAAGCTGCCTGACGATAAGAAATCACTCCTTATCGGTATCAAAATCGGATGGGAAAGTTCAATTGGAGTGAACGCATTCTACTATCCGAATGGGAACGATCTTCTCGATCGTCCTGAGAATGAGGATCCTCGAGAGGAACTAAGGGCCGATCAGGTACCGGGTCGCGGGGTCGTTGCGAGTGGCTATGCAGCCGTCACGACGGCCGGTCTGGCGAAAAGTGGAGCCCTAGAGGAGAAGGAGCTGGCTGAAATCGTCCTGCGACACCTCCACGATCTCTGTTCCCTAGCGGCGGAGCTCGGTGTGCCGCGGGAGAAATTGTTTACGCATGTCGGTGGTTGGAAAGAGGAGGAGTTGTTGTACGACGCCGCGCTCAACAGATACGCCTGTCCCGGATGGAGCTTCTACAGACATGCAACTGACCCGATACAAGATAGAGGTGTACAGAGAGTTCTGCAGAAGAGCGACGCCCCTTTCTGGGGAGCCGTGGAGTGGATGCTTATGGGAACTGATGACGAGGGGGCGTGGCGCGAGGCGATTATCCGAACGTTGACGATTCCAAAATGCCGGTATATGTGTATATACAATTGGAGCGGCATCAGAGAAAATCGTGGAGCAGTTGCGGCGATCAAAGCAGTACTTAGCGTCGGGACACAGCGTTAGCCTCTTCTTTCCTCCCGGGCAAGAGAACAAAGAATGCGGGCGCCCCCATCAGGGGGCGTGTCGTTTCGCAGCGGGGGCCGCGGTTTCGCCTCGTGGATGAAGCATGCCGACAGAACCGCGACGCTTTGACGGAGGCACACTACTTCCGTCTCGCCGGTGAGCGACCGAGCATCTGCGGAATCACCGCATGCAGTACACAGAGGCCGCATAAGTGGCCAATCGCCACGGTTGATTCTCCAGCAACAAATTATTAGTTTCACCTGCCGTTCGTCGCTCAATCACTCTTCAGCTCACGTCTTCTTCCCGCACATCGAGGAATTCCTGTGACACTTCAACCTCTTGACCTCATCATCGTCGCGGTCTACATGATCATTACAGTGCAGGTGGGGGTCTGGTTCAGGAAACGCTCGATGAAGAGACTGGCCGCATACTACCTCGCAGATCGTGAGGTCTCGTGGTGGATGGTGGGGCTCTCCGGATGCTCGAGTTATACCGATATCGGCGGAACGATGCTCATCACCGGGTTGCTGTTCTACGTTGGATTGAAATCTGTCTGGATCCTCCACATCGCCTGGGGATTCTTCATGATGGCAATCTATATGGCCTACCAGGCAAAGTACATCCGGAGGTCCGGCGTGATGACCTTGGCAGAGTGGTTTCAAACCCGGTTCGGCGACAACCGGGAAACTGAGCATCTGCGTATCGCGATTGCAGCGTTCATCCTGCTGTCGATGATGATGACCCTCATGTACGTGGCCGTGGGAACGGGCAAATTCGCCGAAGAATTCGTCCCTCTTCCACGTTGGGCATCAACATCCATTATCTTCGTGGTCGTCGGTATCTATGTTACGTTCGGAGGCTTATTCGGAGTGATCTGGACGGACATTTTCCAGACCGTCCTCATCATCATCGGCGCGATCGGATTGAGTATCGCCGCGCTGCAGCTGCCTGACGGGATGACGACAATCGCCGCGCAGACGCCAGAGTGGGGATCCCTGATTCCAACGTGGAGCCTCTGGAAGGACTACCTCACGCAAGCTCCTGCGACCTACCACCAGTACTTCGCCTTCGGCCCATTGATGATCGCCGGTACCCTGTGGATGTTCATCAAGTTGCTGGCCGGCCCGCTTGGATGGGATTTCACGTTCTTCCTGACTACAAAGAGCGTGCGTGAGGCATCACTCGCGGCCCTCGCCTGGACGGTCGGTCACACTGTCCGCTGGCTTATCGTCGGATCTTTCCTGTGCTTCGGAGTGCATTACCTCGGATCCATGGCGAATTTCGACGCAGAAAAGATCATGCCACTCGTTGTCAAGAATATGCCTGTTGGAGTCGCCGGATTGTTCATGGCTGTTCTGCTGGCGGCATTGATGTCCACACTGAGTGCAATCATCAACGTCACGAGCAATGTCGTTCTCAACGACTTCTTGAAACGGTACTTCGCAAAAGACCTGCCCGAAGAATCGTTGGTTCGTCTGGGAATGGTGGCCTCTTCGGTCGTAATCCTGATCGGAATCGGAATGAGCTTCATGTACGAACAGATCGTGTCTGCGTGGGAGCTCCTGCTGTATGTCATGCTGACAGTGATTTTGGTCCCCGCAGCTCTCCGATGGCATTGGTGGAGATTTGGTGCAAGGTCCTTCCTCTGGAGCATGGTTGCCTCCACGGCAGTGGTGGTGGTGCAGAAAGTCTTCCTGAATGACCTGCCGCTCTACTGGGAGATCGTGTTTCTCATGCTTTCATGTTTCGCCCTGACGGTGATTATCACGTTCCTCACGAGGCCAGCGGACATGGAAACGCTCGTGCGCTTCTACGCAAAAGTGCGTCCCTTCGGGGTATGGGGACCCGTTCGCCGCGAAGCAGTGCGGCGCGGTCTCGTACCTGCGAAGGATCCGATGCCGACGATGGATGTCGTCAATGCAGTCATCGCTTCCTTCTTTCAGCTTTGCCTGGGGATTATCCCAATGTATATGTTCTTGAAGGAATGGACCAGCATGACTCTCTGGCTGGCCCTCTGCGCAGTCACAGTGGTTGTGTTGTATTTCACCTGGTACAAATATCTTCCTTCGCCGGAAGAGCGTTAGCCTGACTCCTTGTTTCAGATATTCGAGGTGGAGCGATGATGGTGTGATGCTGATGAGGGATGCGAGGAGAATGAGCCGGGAAGTCAGACGAGATTGAAGCGGAATTTCGAGGCTCGAGAAGGCTTTTCCCCGCTGGAAGGAAGAAGGAAAAGGGGCCAAATCTTTTCAGCCCTTCGACAGGCTGAGGCCAACGCTCAGGGTTCGATCCTGAGTGAACTGCAGAGCATATTCTGTGCGTGAGCCGAAGGATCGAAGGACCTGTCCTGAGCGAAGTGCCGAGCGATAGCGAAGCACGGAGTCGAACCCTCTTTCACGCTTCACGCATTTCACCCCCATTGTTCTGCAACCTGCCACAAGAATTGCCGGCTATCCTCAGCCGCCTGTTCGTTTGTATCTTCCAACAAGATGCTGATTCCTGGTTTTTGTGTAACGGCAAATTTCATCACCAGATCGTGCCGCAGCCTTCCAAGCCCCGCGCGTGTACATTTGAACTGGCCGCTTTCGACAACGAAATCTTTCGCATGAATGACCGCAATCCGGTCGCCGAAGAGCTCGAGCGATTCGCCGACGACCCGCTCCTGCTCGTGATAATTGTGGAGCGAAAGCAAGTTCACCGGATCGAAGACGACTTGCAGGTTATTCGACGCGACGCTATCAAGCATCCTCCTCATCTTCTGCGGCGTCGAAACGACGTGCGATGTGACCGCCTCGATGCCGACGATGACGCCGAAGTGTTCAGCCTCCGCCACAAGCTCTGCGATGCTCGCGAGCGATTGTTGAAAAGCGGCCTCGCCGTGGTTCCCGGGATGAGGTGAATAGTCCGCGTTGAGCGACCCGGTTTCGAGCGCGACGAGCCCGTTGCCGAAATCGCGGGCGTAGCGCAGGTGTTCCTTGAAAAGTCCGAGCAGCGATTTTCGCATCGTGGGATCGGGGTGAATCGGATTCACGTAGCAGCCGAGCACCGCGATTTGGACGCCATGTTCCTGAAACGCCCTTCCGATTTCAAACGCGAGACCAGGATTTAGAACGCCGGGTTTCAAACTAAGTCCGGCGATGGCCTTGCCGGGTGCGAGCTGTGTGCAGACTAGATGTTTCGTCGCGATTTTCGCAGCGAGTTCGCCGGCTGGCAAGCATCCGAAATCGTGAGCACGTACGCCGATGCGAATGGGTAGAGAGGAACTCAAGTCGATGCCTCAATCTTTTTATGCGTTAGTACCAGTGCGTCAATCATTCCGGCCAGTGCAATCGCATTCATGTTCGGAGCGATGACTGAGATTTTGACCTGCTTTATTCCACCCGATCACTTTTTATCCGGGCCTTTTCTTGAAAAAGGTATTCACTCAACATCAGGAGTGTCAAACCCTGACCGTAGAGCGTCGGATAGCGGGTCAGTTTGCCATATGCATCAATCGTAGGCATGATTGGCGTGCCTCCCGATACGCCTTGGACTGCGCCGTCAGGATTGATTGTTGTGATCACTCCCTCCATGGCTTTGAGGGCACTTGCCATAGTGCCGGGCTCCAGCAGATGGAGACGTACCGCTTTCATAATACCTCCTGCATTGCCTGCACTACCGGATGTCTCCTGATAAAAATCAGGTCTGTCCATAACGGTGTGCCATAGACCGTTTTTTGTTTGGTATTTCAAAATACCATCCACCAATTGTTTATATCTGGTATTGATCTCTTTCGGCACTTCCGCCAAATCACGTATAGTCTCGATGATGATCGGAGCTCCAATCACTACCCATGAGTTTCCTCTGGTCCAGAGGGCGCCCGACATATGATGGTTTCCCACACAATGATACCCATGATAAAGAATCCCGGTTTTCTCATCCTGCAAAAGTTGAAGATGCGAAAGCAATTGTCTGATGACTTGTTCAGCTATTTTGATATTTGCCGTGAGTTTCGCCGTACGCGACAAAAACACCAATGCCATAAATACAGTATCTGCCCATACCTCGTCCGAAACAGATGCGCCGTGGAAGAAAACGCCATCCTTGGATCTCCCAGCATTTGCCATTACCCAGTCCGCGTACTCGACCGCTGTTTCCCGATAGTACGGCTCCTTGGTTCTCAAATACATATCCGGATAGATGGCAAGCGGCGTCAAGTAGTTTACATGGTCTTTTTTTGCACACTGGTGCTTGTTCTTAGCAATCCAATGCGCCATGTATTCCAATACTTCAGGATTTTGCATCTTTTCGTAGTAGTCGGAAATTGCAATCATCCCTACTCCTGCATTCCAGTCCCAATCATCGATATCCATACCCCAACTGGCAGGATCATGGTCTACCTCATTTGCAGTCTCCCGTATCAATCCCGCGTTTCCTCTTTTCATAAATTCATAGACCTTACTTGCTTTTTCTTGCGCTAATGATAGGTTCATGCTATTCACTCCTTTGCCATCTGTCCTTACGTCTTCTCTTTATATTCATTTCTTTATCACCGAGCCACGGCCCGCCACCAAGTTTCTCGA
>QYQB01000319.1 GCA_007280275.1 bacterium
GCGTACAATGAGCGGGGCGGCGCGTACTTTCAGAAGCCCGACTATCCTGCTGCACTCGCCGATGCGGAGAAGGCGTGCAGCCTTGGCGTCAGCGATGCATGTAATCGGATACCTACTATAAAGGCTCAGATCGGACAGTAGTGAGCTGTCTTCCAAACCGTACCGCATGGTCAGAAGACGATGCGGCGTGAAAAGGAACACATGTATGTTGGCGTCACGAGCGTAACAAATAGGCCGATCTTGAGGCGATACCAGGTTGGTGTAGTGTCGTTACGATGACAGGAGAAACCAATCTATGAGAATCCGTAGAATCCTGACAGGGATTTCGATTCTTGTTGTTCTGGCGTCGGCGTCCAGGTCTCAATCGAAAGCAGAAGTGCGGGACGATTTCAAGAAGTACTTCGACGCATTCAGGCTGGAAGGTTCATTCGTTCTCTTCGATTTGAAGAATGAAGCTTACACATTCTGCAACGAGGCGCAGTTCAGCCAGCCGTTCATTCCGGCGTCCACATTCAAGATCTGCAACTCATTGATCGGACTGGAGACCGGTGTTATCAAGGATGAAAACTTCGTCATCAAATGGGATGGAGTTGTCCGTCAGGTTGTGGATTGGAACAAAGATCAGGATTTGAAGGCGGCATTCAAGAATTCGACTGTGCCTTACTATCAGGAACTTGCCAGGCGTGTCGGGGGTAAGCGCATGAAATACTGGCTCGACAAGGCGAAATACGGGAACGCAGATACCTCAGGCGGGATCGACCGATTCTGGCTGACAGGCGGACTCCGCATTACGCCTGAGCAGCAGATCAAGTTTCTCGTACGACTGTACAAGAACGACCTCCCTTTCTCAACAAAGTCGATCGACATCGTGAAGAAGATCATGATCGCACAGGACACCATCGGTTTCGTACTGAGGGCAAAGACAGGTTGGAGTGAGCAAGACAGCAAGAACATCGGTTGGTACGTCGGATATCTGGAAACGGGGGTCGGCACCTATTTCTTCTCAACGTGTATTCAATGCGCTGACCAGGAGAATCCGGATTTCGCGAAGGCGAGGAGAGAAATTACACTCTCCATACTAAAGACCTTAAAGTTGCTCTGAAACTGAGTGTGATCAGTGAGGGTGAACATGGCGCAGGATGTGCGGCTTCTCCAGGCCGTGCGCAAGCATCAACTTCTCGTCGCCAAGGAGTTGGTGGGTTGGACCGTCGGCAATGATGGTGCCTTGATCCAGCACGATCGTCCGGGAACACAACTCGACGACCATCTCGAGGTCGTGTGTGGCGATGATCTTCGTCGCAGGAATCGATTTGAGTGTCTGAATCAAGTTCCGTTTCCCGCGCGGGTCGAGGTTACTCGTTGGCTCATCGAGGGCAAGCACACGGGGCTCGCATGCCAGCACTCCGGCGAGGCAAACCCGCCTCTTCTCGCCGCTGCTCAAGTGATGTGGGGACCGATGTTCATGGCCGAGAAGGGAAGTTGTTTCAAGTGCTTTTGTGACGACCGCTCTTACTTTCTCTTTGTCGAGACCGAACTGCTCCGGTCCGAAGGCCACGTCTTCATACACGGTCGGACAGAACAACTGATCGTCCGGATCCTGAAAAAGCAAGCCGACATCCCGCCGTATTTCTGCAGCATTCTCCTTATTGAGGGCTCTTCCATAGACTACCACGTTAGGGTCTTTGGGAAGCGACTCGGGCAACAAGCCGTTCAGATGCAGCAACAAGGTTGATTTTCCTGAACCGTTTGGCCCGACCAATCCGACACACTCCCCGTCAGCGATCGTGAAGCTTATCCCGCGCAGCGCCTCCTTGCCGTCTGGGTATCGGAATTGAAGACCTCGAATTTCGATAGCCGGATTCATTTCCACCCCCGTGCAGACATTGCCGCGTAAATCCGCTCTGCCCGCTCCGTTGAGCGAACGAACAGCTGACCGATGAGGGACGCCATCGTGTGCCACTTCCGAATGGGGCTGTTCGAGAAAGTGCGGCTGCTGCGGGCGCGATTCAGCCTCTCTGTTTCATCAATCAACACAAACAAATACCGATACATGAGCGCGAGAATTGTGATCAGCAACTTCGGCACTCCGAATCGTTTGAGTGACAAAAGGATTTCTGCGAATGGCGCTGTGTTCGAAAGCAGAATCACAGTGAAAAGGCACAATGTGCTTTTCGTCAGAATCGAAAGGAACACGAAGACGCCGTTTTCCTGGAAAAGCGCCATGACCGCAATGCCGAGAGCGAATGGTTCGAGCACCATGAGTCTTCCGAACAGAAATCTCCAGGGTATTGTCGTCAGAGCTGAGAGTATGAGAAGCACTCCTGCCACGATGATAAAGAACCAGGCGTGAGTGAAGTGAAGTGTGACAGTCGCGGAAATGACGCACAATGTAGAGAGCAATTTCGCAGTTGTCGGGAGCCGGTGGATTGGGCTGTCGAGGCGGCTGTAGCGGTCCAAAAAGTCGTGGCGCATGTGGCTCTATTGTCGGTTTGGCGGTGATGAAGGATGAACCGCGCTCTTCTGACGACGGGCAAGCACACGCGCGAAGAGAAATGAGAGGGCGAATACCGCAAGCGCACCGATGACGCCGGCTACGATTGTGGCGGTTCCGGCTGACGGTATGCCGGGCAATTGATAGTCTTTGATCGGCGATGGCAAAATCGGTGCTTCGGTTGCTTTGTGCTCGAACCCGAGCGAGGAAGCTACTTGTTCCAATCCATCTGGCAGCGGAGAAGCATGCGGGGCAACGAGCAGGAGGAGTCCGATGACGATAAGGGCAACGTAGACGAACGCTGTCGACCGGCCGTTGGCCGGGACTGCTTGATCGTTGTCTTCCAGCAGCTCGGGGCGCGTCTTGCTGATTGCCGCGATCACCAGCATCGTGATTGTAGCTTCTCCGAGTCCTGTGAGCATATGTACTCCAGCCATCGCGGGAAAGGCTGTTCCCCAGAGGGCCGTTCCTGACCAGGCCAGCTCACCGGCGCAGAAAACCGAGGCGATCACTGTTGCACACCACGATGCGAAGCCAACGGCGACCAGGCGCCCTTGTTCGCCCCGAAAGAAGATCTGAAGAATCTTGTAGATGCCGTACCCGCACAATGTCGCGACGATGGCCATGTTGAAGATGTTGGCGCCCAATGCAAGTATGCCGCCATCTGCGAATATGAGCGCCTGAACGATGAGAACGGAAGACATGACAATGATGGCCGCGCTCGGTCCCAACAGGACTGCAGCGAGCGTCGCTCCGAGCAAGTGGCCGGATGTCCCGCTGGCGACGGGGAAATTGAGCATCTGCGCCACGAAGATGAATGCAGCTGCGAGTCCAATCAATGGGATCTTGCGAGACTGGACATGCCGTTCGGCTCGGCGCAACGCTGTGCCGAGACCGGTGATGGAAAACATCCCGGTCGCAATTGCCGTCTTCGCGTCAAGAAAACCGTCTGGTATATGCATGATAGACTGCCACCTTTCGAAGATGCAATGTAGCCGAATATGCCGAACGTTGCAAGCGCAAGTCCCGCACGCCGCCAGTGCGCGTCGTGCGTTTGATCCCTTGCCTTTATCAGCATTCTGCGTTAGTTTCATCAACGGCGATTTCAATCACATCTATCATATGGAGGCACTCAGTGAAGCCCGCCTTTCGTGTACTCTTCTTCTCACTCGTGTTGTTGACAAACTCGACCTTCGCTCAGCAATTCAATCCGGAAATGTATCAGAACATGCGCTGGCGCATGATCGGTCCATTTCGGGCAGGACGCACAGTCGGAGCAACCGGAGTCCCCGGCCAGCCGAACGTTTTCTACATTGGAGTCAACAATGGCGGCGTCTGGAAGACCAGCGATTACGGTCACACATGGGCTCCGATCTTCGATGACCAGCCGACGGGATCTATCGGAGCTCTCGCGGTCGCACCCTCCAATCCAAACATCATCTATGTCGGCAGCGGCGAAGGTTTGCAGCGGCCCGATCTGTCCGTTGGAGACGGCGTCTTCAAATCGATAGATGGAGGGAAAACCTGGCAATTCATGGGCTTGTCAGACGCGCAGCAGATCGGCGCTGTCCTCGTCGATCCTCGCGATCCCAATCGTGTGTACGTCGCTGTCCTCGGTCATCCGTACGGTGCGAATGAACAGCGGGGTGTGTTCAAGTCGAATGACGGCGGCGCAACCTGGCAGAAGATTCTTTACAAGGACGAGAATACGGGAGCCATTGCGCTGGGATTCGATCCCTCAAATCCGGATATCGTGTACGCGGATCTCTGGGCCGCTCGTCAGGGGCCGTGGGAAAACGGAGCGTGGGAAGGAAAAACGAGTGGATTATTCAAGTCGACTGATCGGGGAACCACGTGGCGCCAGCTTACGAAGGGCCTTCCTACGGCAGAGCAAGGCCTGGGCCGCATCGGATTTGGCATTGCGGCGAGCGATCCAAATCGAATCTATGCTACAGTCGACGCTCAGAAAGAAGGAGGCGTCTACCGGTCAGATGATGCAGGTGAATCGTGGCATCGCATGAATACCGACGGGCGAGTGTGGGGGAGGGGAAGTGACTTCGCCGAGATCAAAGTCGATCCGAAGAACCGCGACATCGTGTACGCTGCAAACACTGCAAGTTACAAGTCTACAGATGGGGCGAAAACCTTCGTCGCTTTCAAAGGCGCTCCGGGGGGAGACGACTATCACACGATATGGATCAATCCTGAGAATCCTCAAATCATGTTGTTCGCAACCGACCAAGGGGCGACGATCACCGTCAATGGTGGAGAGACATGGAGTTCATGGTACAACCAGCCGACCGCGCAGTTCTACCATGTTATAACGGACAACCAGTTCCCCTACAATGTCTACAGCGGCCAGCAGGAAAGTGGCTCTGTCGGGATTGCCAGCCGTGGAAACGACGGAAAAATTACGTTTCGGGAATGGCATCCTGTCGGGGCGGATGAGTACGCCTATGTCGCACCCGATCCCCTGAATCCGAATATCATTTATGGTGGCAAGGTGTCGCGCTATGACCGCACGACCGGTCAGGTGCAGAACGTCGCCCCCGAAGCGATGCGCTCGGGGAAATACCGATTCATTCGCACAATGCCCCTTATCTTCTCACCCGTCGACCCACACATTCTACTGTTGGCTTCGAACGTGCTTTTCAAGACTACCAATGGGGGACAGAGTTGGGACATTATCAGTCCGGACCTAACGAGAGAAAAGCCTGAGGTGCCTGCAAACATCGGCATCTTCCGTACTCCGGCACTCGAAAAGCAACCACGGCGAGGAGTGATCTATGCTGTGGCGCCTTCATACAAGGACGTCGATGTGATCTGGGCGGGGACAGACGATGGGCTCATCCACGTGACAGAGGATGGAGCTAAGAAATGGAAGGATGTCACTCCTCCGGCCGTGACTGCCTGGAGCAAAGTGGCTCAGATCGACGGCGGCAGGTTCGACTCGAAAACGGCGTATGCGGCAATCAACTGTATCCGACTTGATGATATGAAGCCGCATGTCTATCGCACGCACGATGGAGGGAAGACGTGGACTGAGACTGTGAAGGGACTGCCGGAAAACGGACCCGTCAACGTCGTGCGCGAGGATCCTGAGCGGAAAGGACTCTTGTATGCCGGCACTGAGAGAGCGGTCTACGTGTCGTTCAATGACGGGGATGAATGGCAGCCACTGAGACTCAACATGCCGGCGACGTCGATTCGTGACCTCGTTGTTCACAATGATGATATCGTTGTCGGGACGCACGGTCGATCATTTTGGATTCTCGACAATGTGACGCCGCTTCGGCAAATCAGCGAACAAATCAGCGGCTCAGCGGCAACATTGTTCAAGCCGCAGGTCGCCTGCCGGGTTAGATGGAACCTGAACACCGATACGCCGTTGCCCCCCGAAGAGCCGGGAGGACAGAACCCACCGGATGGTGCGATGATCGATTACTATTTGAGAGCAGACGTCAAAGATCTCCGGCTGGAAATTCTTGATGCCACAGGTGCGAGCATTCGCTCCTTCTCGAGTTCCGACAAGCCTGAGAAGGTCAACGAAAACAACCTTTCCTATCCATCATACTGGTTCCGCCAGCAGCAGATGCTCTTGGCGAAGAAAGGAATGCAACGGTTCTTCTGGGATCTCCACTTCGCCCCGCCTGAGGGGGTGCGCCGATCGTACGGCATGGCAGCGATTCCCCACGATACGCCGCTGTCTCCTGTCGGGCCATGGGTCCAACCGGGAGAATTTTCTGTCCGACTGACCGTCGGAGGAAAAACGTACACGCAGCCGCTGATCGTTAAGATGGATCCTCGTGTTACCACGCCCCCGGAC
>QYQB01000065.1 GCA_007280275.1 bacterium
ATCTATAGTAGGGAGGAACCAGGCGGATGGTTCCAAGAACTTGATCTTGTTCCCCAGCATGAAGTCCTTGGGCCGTACAACCGACTCATATATATAAGAAAAACTGGTAGTCGGTTAAAAAAACACTTGACAACATTCCAGAATGTTTATATATTGGCGCCACATAATAGCACCGGTTTTCTCTGTGTAATCGCGGCTCTAATCTGTACGCTAGGTAATAAAAAGGGAATTGACCAATTAACAAGTTAACCAATTAACCAATCACCACTCACTCTGAATTCTTTGATACACTTTCGCACTGTATACAGATACTTGTCGTTCCCCACTTTGAACAATTCACTCGCACTTCAAACTACCAAAGGAGCGTGATAATGCAGCGTGCTGCTACCGATTCTTCGTAACGTAACCGATTTGCTCGGCACGTCTGCAACGTGCAGATGAGACGAGTGAATGAGGAAGTTGTCTTCGTGACTTCCCGGCACGGGGGCAAAGTGGGTGAGAAAGTAAATGAGTAGTAGGTGCAAAAAGCAGTTGAGTATGTAAGTATGATAAGTAAGAAGTAGAAGCAAGTGAGTTAAAAGTTTTTGTTGTTGCAGTAATCCTAATCCATCTTTAATCGGAGGAACAAATGAACACAAGAAACCTCTTCAAGTTTGGTGCGCTTCTCGTCGTACTGTTCTTGATAGCGACTGTGTCTGGTTTTGCCCAGACATCGTTGTCGACGGTTTATGTCGACGTCACGAACGGTTCGGACAGCTACACTGGGGCGAATGCCACCAACAATCCCGCAGGTACGGGACCGAAAGCGACGATCAAAGAAGGTCTCAAGGTTGTCGCAAATAGCGGTACGCTCGTGCTCGTCGCGGGAGACTACAACGGCTTCGACAACGCGGCCACTAGCCTCACGATCAACGCGGCGAATTGCCCGAACATCACGACTGGATTCACGATCCAACTCGTCTCGTTGAACAGCAACACGAAGATCAACCTGACCTCTGGCAGCTTCGTCATGAACCTCGCCGGTGCGACGGTCAACATCACTAGTCCTGCATCAGAGTACATTACGTTCTCTGCTGGCAATGTCACTCTCACTGCCGGTTTCGTCAATTTCGCGTCTAATTCGACGTGGGTGGTGGTGAGCGGTACACTCATCACTATTAATGGCGGCGGTGGATTCACCAACGCTGGCCCTAAAAAGAGCGCCACGACAGATGCTGTGTCCCTCTCCTACATAGGAACGGGCACGATCAATGCTGGCGGCGAAACAGCCCTGGGTGACTACAAGGCTGGCACGCTGACTGTAAATAGAACACTTGCTACCGATGCTGTCAACTTCGGTTCGACCGCAATGACGTTCGCAAGTGCCACGGTTACGTCGGGCACTGTTACATTCAACGGTGACTTGACCGTGAAGACTGGTAACCTCGCCCTCGCAGGCGCGGGGACCAAGACATTCAACGGGAAAGTCACGACAACCAACAACAATATTGCCAACACAGGCGCCGGCAACGTCAATTTCAACGGCACGACGGTTGCTATGGGCAAAGGTGACATCAGCAACTCGGCAGCGGGCAATTTTACGTTCAGTTCGGGCACTGCCGTTACGCTTGCATATAGTGACGCTGATGGTGCTCAAACAGCCCTTGGTCAGATCTATTCCAATAGCGGCAGTCTGACATTCAATGGTCCCGTTTCGTGGTCCGGACCGACGGCTGGAATAACGACCATTGCGAAAAACTACATAACTGGTGGGGGCGGTCCGTACCTGAGTGTGGAAAACGCCGGTGGTGCTACAACAGCTGTTAGTTTTGCTCAGGGAATTACGTTCAACTCTCCTGCAAATGATGGCCTTACTGCAACAGGAGGCACAACGCTGAACAACTACGGCGTCGTCATGAAAGTTCAGAATACTGGCGCAGGAACCCTTGCGCTTGGAACGATGAACACGCCGACTGATGCTGCGGATGAAACCAATTCAACGGCAACCGTCAACAATCGCTACATTACGCTTACTGTGGAAAACTCCAGCACAGGCGCAATGAGCCTTGCTGGGACAATCTACGGCGACATGATCAATACCTCGGCTGTAAGTGGATCGTTGACAATCACAGGCGCCACGGAAGTCGATGGAATTCTTACGAATGCTAGCGGAGGCACAAAGACGCTGGAGCTTGGCGCCAACACGCTGACTTTGGTTGGCGCGGTGACTCAGCTTACAAATACCGGAACGATCAATGCGACGACTGGCGGTCTTAATGCCATCGCAAACATGACGTTCAATGGTGGAACCCTTTCGAATCTGACTGTTAAGGCGGCCAAGACGGTTATATTCTCAGCTAACTCGACCGTCTCAACGCTCACTGTGAACGGATCGGTCACCGTCAATGATAATATCGTTTTGACGGGAACCAACGTAAGCCAGACGGGATCCGGCACCATCACATTGTCAAACGACACTGATGTCTCGGGCGTTGGCGGTACGCTTACGGTTCTTGGTGATCTGAATCGCAGCGGAGGGACGTTTACCGCGGGCACAAAATCCCTCCTGAGTTTTGCGGGAACCTCGGGTACTCAGAGCGTCATCGCAGGCCCGAATTTCCAGGCAGTAGACGTTACGTTTAACAATGGCGTGGGTGCTGTTACGCTGAATTCGTCTCTCCGAGCCAGTGGTAATATCGTGATCAACGACCTTTGCACTGTTGCTCTCGGCACTTACAACATTATCATGAACGGAGCGAGCACATCGTTCAACGTCAACACGACGGGCCGCTATACCGCATCAGGCGGTGGTGGACTTGTGCTCGGTGGCATCAATACGGTTGTGGGTGGCACTGCTGTGAATGGTATCTCGCTGCTTGGAACTGGCGGCACATACTCCTATATCACAGTTGACGTTGCTGGTGCTCCGAACGTTGTCACGGCAAACTCCAACATCAAGTTCGACGGAGTTCTGACTCTTCGCTCTGGTCGACTGGACGTTGCCACGACAAAAGACGTGAGTCCGACAGGCACGAGCGCTACAATTGTTCGCTATATCGACGTTGCCCCCGGGATTGGTCTCGTGGGATCGGGCACGTTCAATGCCCTTCTGACCGCATACGGCTTGACATACACCGGTACGCTTACTGCGGATCGAACCGTCGGTGCTGAATTAACGGCGCAGGTCAATACGTGGAACATCGATGTGGATTGCGAAACAGGTGGGTTCAATGTGGACCTGTCAGGTACCGCGAATACCACGTTCGGTGGTAATCTTATCATTGGACCTGTCGCTCGCTTGCGAATCCCCACGAACGCTTTCGCCGCGACATTTGCGTTGTCGAAGGCGGGTGGTGCTCATGTTATAAAAGGGAAATTCATTGCGAGTGCCACCGACGTCATGTCGGTAACTGGCAGCAGCGCGACTGTCACAGGAAGCACTGTTGCGGCTGAACCGGCAATTGTGGGCAATTTCATGGCCGGCAACAATGCAAATGTTACAGTTACCAACGTGAAATCGTTCACGGGAACTATCACGACAAATACAGGCAGTGCCCTCGCACTCGGTATGGGTGCGACTTCTGCTGACCAGATTATCGTTGGCGCAGTCTCCCTCGGTGGCAATAGCTTGACGTTGACTACCGCGATCGAGGCAAAGGCAGGCGTGACGCTTACTTTCGCCACGGGCGCCCTTAATTTCGGAGCGAATGTTCTGACAGTTTCAACCGCCACAGGATTTGTCGGCAACGCTTCGACGAACACCTACACGATGTCTAGTGGTGGAAAGCTCCTAATGAAGACTTCACCGCTTAACCTGGTTGGGGCAACGATCCCGAACCTCGAGATCAATGGAGCCCTCACGTTGGGTGGCGATGCAGTAGTATCTGGAGCCTTTACGCAAACTACTGGCACGGTGACAAACGCTGGCTTTAACTTTACCATCGGTGGTTCCTATGCTTATGCGGCTGGTAGTTTTACGGGCACCGGCCAGGTCATTTTCACGACAACAGGAACTGCGACGTTTGGCGCAAGTGCGTCGATCTCGAACATCACTCTGAACTCACCGGGAACTGTGACTTTTAGTGGCAGCGCAAGATTGATCACAGTCAGCGGTGTCTTTACTCATACCCTAGGGTCTCTTTCTCTGGGCTCCAACGGCCTCGTGCTTTCGGGTTCGACACCATATATCCGTGCGAACTCGGGCGCTGGCACAATCACCGCGAGTACTGGCACCGTCGAGTTCACTGGTGCTACACCGACCTATACTGCGGGCAGCGACAATGCTGCGTCCATCACAAACTTGACGTTCAACGGTACGACGAGCTTAACGAACTCAAACAATCTAGACGTTCTGACCGTCACCGGTACTCTGTACCTGAAGAAAGGCGCGATCAATGCAGCGTCAGGCACATCGGCGACCACGCTGGTGCTGGGAAATGGTGCGACCATTGACCGTCTGAACGGAACGTTGACCAAGAAGCCTGTCTACGCTAACCAGGTCAACATTAAGTACTCCTCGCTTGGCACCACGTTTAGCGGCGTTGACCTTGTGGCTGGAGGATTGACGGCTACGACGAATACGCCAGCATCGGCAGGAACCATATTCGGCTACCCTGCCCATGGTCTAGTGAATGGAGATCTGGTGGTCATGTCGATTACCAGTATATTTGGTGGCACTCTTGCGGCTAATGACAAGGCGAACTATGACGCGAAAGTCCTCATCATAACGAAGATAGATGCTAATTCATTCACAGCGCGGGTTGCAAAGTCAAACACGGTCGTTGTGCTTGAAAGCGCTGGCCCGGGTGGAGATCTTGTAACCCTCAAGGCGGCGACCACAGCTGATGACATGGTCGTCGGCAACGAGTTCCCGATTTCTTCTCAAACCACGGTGCTGAAAGACCTGACGATCGATCGCGGTCCGAAAATCTCGATCGACAGGAATGTCCTAGTGAACGGAACTCTGAATATGCTTCTGGGTCGCCTGGATAAAGTAACGGCAACACCTGCATGGGTGTTGACGATTGCTTCCGGTGGCACAATCGTCAAGCAGGGGGATGCAACCTTTGTCCTCACGCCGGTCGTCACGACCTACAACTTGACCTACAGCGGCGGCTATAATGTCACAACGACATCGAGTGAGCTTCAGAGTGGAACGGGCATTGCCATCACCACGGTGACGGTTTCCGGTGCTGGCACGGTTCTCTATCTTGGTTCAAATCTTTCGATGGCGAACCTGACGCTTAATGCTTCTGGTGGCGGCGTTTCATTGCTGGTTGTAGGTAACGGAAATGGACGCACGCTGACAGTCACTGGAAACGTAACGCTGACTGCGGGTAACTTTATTTCTGGTGTCTTATCGGCAGCTGCTAGCACAAACCCAGCGTTGATTTTCGCTGGAACAGCTGCGCAAACGCTGACAGTGCCGGCCGCTGGTTGGACATTGCCCAACGGAATCGATGCGGGTACTGCTAATGGTTCATTCCAAGACATTGGTGACACCCCTGGCATCAATATCCAAGTCAACAATACGGCTGCCACAGACGTTGCGAAAGTTGTTACGTTGGCAGGTGGAAACTTTACGATGGGTGCGGGCGGAGTTGTCCAATTCACGAGTGGTGTTATTAACATCGGCACCGCGTTCACGTGGACATTGATTCAGGGCAGCAACCCGTCAACCAACCAGCCTACGCAAGGATTTACGCGCACGCTGGCGACAGGCGCGTTCGGACACTTCGTCGGAAATGTGAAGAAGTACATCAATAATACGACCGGGACGTCGGTTGATCGTAGTATCGTGACATTCCCTGTGGGAACGATACCGACATCGCCGGGCTACTATCGTCCGTATAGCATCTATTTCAAGTCCGCACCGCAAAGTGCCGTCAACATCACTGTGAGCGCAGCCAGTACGCGACCAGGTGGTGCCAATGGTTTCCCGATTCGGGAGGGTGGTCTTGTGATTACCAATTATCCGGACTTCTTCTGGTTCGTGAAGTCGGATATCTCCTTGGCGCCTTCGTATCTCTTTGATATGGAAGCTCAGGCAGAAGGCTACACTGACTATGCAACCGATGGCATTCAGAACCTCCGGTTTGTGCGAAGAGACTCCGGTTTGGTCACCAACCAGTGGGTCATGCAGAAGAACAACAATACCGGCACGGTGCTGTATGATAACTCAACGATTGCCGCCAATTGGCCGGCTGTGAAAGTCGTCGATGCGACTGGAGGTCTCTCCTTCCAGGGATCAATCTTCAGTTTCAGTCAGATCAACAAGGCACCGGCATTTGCAGCGACGCCAGTCGACCTGACGGTCAATGAAGGCGATGCTGTTGCTCTGACCTTCTCAGCGTCTGATCCTGATCTGGGTGATGTAATGACTCTGAGTTCTGTGACTCTGCCCACAGGCGCAACCTTCAATGCAGCGACGGGTGCATTAGCTTGGACAGTTCCGTATGACGTGGCAACGAAGACGACACCGACCGCAACGGTCACGGTGAAGATCCGTGCCACAGATACTTACGGTCCGCTTTCAGCTGACAAGACAATCACCATCACTGTCAACAACGTGAACCGGAAGCCAAGCTTTGCGGCGACTGGTGCTGCGAAGCTTGCTGCGACCACCATGAAAAATGGTGAGGCACTGAGCTTCAGTTACATTGCAGTCGACCCAGACGGTGATGCGCTTGTCTACAGCAACGGTGGTGTATTGCCGACCGGTGCCACGATCAGCGCCGCTGGAGCCCTTGCTTGGACTCCGACGTTTGCTCAGGCTGGTAGCACCTATCCGATCACAGTCGTTGCGAACGACGGCTTCCTGACAGACACGACGGTGGCAGTTGTTACTGTCAACCGTAACAGAGTACGTGGTGATGTTGATGGTAACGGGACAATTCAGGCAGCAGATGCCACCCCCGTACTTCAGCATGTTGCCGGAATCACCATCCTTACAGATGCCGCTGCACTGTTTGCGGCTGATGCAAGCAACAATGGGACAATTTCAGCATACGATGCTGCCATGATTCTGCAGGCGGCGGCTGGTCTGATCACACTCCCTGCCAGCGCGGATGAAAGCCTTGCCAAGCGCGATGCGGTCGAAGCTGCTGGTTCGCTCAGCTGGGCATCACCTGAGGTTACGAAGGATGCTGAAGTTTTGAAGCTTGGTCTCAACCTCGCGAATGCTGCAAACGTTTACGCCGTTCAATTGGCTGGAAAGGTGAATGATAACCTGATGACAATTGAGGCTGTGAATGTTCAGCTTCCAGAAGGTTGGGAGATGAAGTGGAACGTCGTTGATGGCGAACTGCGGGTCGCAATGGCTGGTGCTACGCCATTGTCGAGCGGCAGTGTTGCGGCTGTCATGGTCCGCTTGAAGAACAAGGAGAGCAGGCTCAACTTCTCGGCAGACGTTATGCTGAACGAGACGTCACAGCCACTCGGTGCTGTTGAGATCGCAGCTGTCCCAACAGAGTTTGCTTTGCAGCTGAACTATCCGAACCCCTTCAACCCCAGCACGACGATCAAATACCAGATCGCAAACGATGCGAACGTGAATCTGGACATTTGGAATCTGCAGGGTCAGAAGATTCGGACACTGGTCGGCAAAGAGCAAAAATCTGGATACTATAGTGTTGTGTGGGATGGTCGGAATGAAGCGGGTCAAACAGTATCCACCGGTCTCTACCTCTATCGTGTTCAAGCAGGGTCATTTGTTGCGACGCACAAGATGCTGTTGATTAAGTAATCGATCCGTTCGCCCCGTGCCTCCTGTCGGAGGCGCGGGGGCTGAGCGGGCTGCACTATCAACATTGACCACTAAAACACAAGAGGGGACAAGATGCGAAACTCAAGAATATTCTTAAAGAGAGTGGCGATCGCGCTGAGTACCCTTCTCTTGGTGAGTGCCGTTGGCCTCGCC
>QYQB01000330.1 GCA_007280275.1 bacterium
TCGTCCCGCCGCCGGTCACATACGCAAGACTTAACGCCGTTGCCACGACCGCCAACCAGAGACTCACAACGATAAGGGCCGACCTCCGTCGGCTTGATTCCGTGATCGTGGTGATTCCCCTGGCAAGCACGACGAGATACCAGACAACGAAACAGCTTGTGCTGTGAAGAAGTATTGCGGTATAGACGTTTGGCTCGTCAACGGCGAGCAGGATGAGATCAAGTCCAACCGGGAAGCGGTTCGGCAACAGAGAGCTTGATTCCCCTAGAATATTTGCGCGCACGAGCAGGAAATTGATCACCTCGCCGAGGAGGATGATCGGCGCGCAGTGAATGTTAAGGGAGAATAGTGTTTTGAATCTCCGCGCATCGCTCGTTCGTCCGCCCACAACCATGTTCATGAGAAAGAGAAACATGGTACTTCCGACAGAAACAATACCAATAATCAGCGGAGAAATCAAGGCGGGGCCAATCAGATATGACGCTGTGAAGGCGTCTGACAAATTGTGCCAGCAACCGCCGAGCCAAATGAGGACGAAGAGCGTGCCCGCGCACAGCAGGGCTGTGATTCGCCATCGTGGTTTGTCTTTGATTCTATCGAACGTTTCCCCTGGTGTTGCCAGAATGTTTAGAAATTCGATCATACCTCACCACTTATGCAACGATGGCTTCTTCCGTTATTTTGGGTTTGATTGATTTTGTTGAATGGTCGGGGGGTAGAGAACCAGGCTCGCGTCAAAGAGGGTGTTGTCGCGGGTAGCGGTAACGAGGTTCACAAGTCCCGCAGACGATCTCCATGTTGCCATCTCCATACGAATTGTCATGATGATCACGCTCTTTTCCTTTACTGTGCGGAATGGAGCATGTTTAAGCATTAGGGTGAAGTGGCTGGTCAGGGAGTCCACAAGGATTTTTGTGCAATCGTTATATTTTACCTGGACGGACTTCAATGTTTTCAATCCCTGATCGAATTTCATTTCTGTGCGTGCCATAAATCCAAGCATGGGCGCACTTATAATTATTGCGCTATCCGTTGAGCTTTCCGCCACATGACGACGCTCACAAAGGATTCGCACTTCATTCATTTTCGACTCCCATCGTATTTCATTCAAGATGGGAAAACTGGCGTCACCGTTGATCAACTGCGCCCTCGCGGTTGTCGCAACACCCAGCAGTAAGAGTAGTACACATACGCGTTGATTTCGTGTCATGGTTTTCCCCTCCCATTGTTACAATGGGGGGCTGTGACACTCGCTGCCACAGCCCCCATGATTGATCCGGTGAGCTTACAGGAATGGTATAACCCTCTCGATGGCGCTGATATTGACAGAAACGCAAATGACGAAAATCCAGAGATCTACGCAGCAGGTACCGTACACATCCCCGTTTTCATCTATTTGCTGAAAGCAGCCGCTGTGTTCACCTCCGACGGCCGAATTCATTTCCACTGTTTTCAGAGCCTGTGGTGTTGCTTGTTGGGTGACGCCGATTGCCATTGGATTGTCTGGAATCACCGAGTTGTTTGTATTCGGCACCGGTTGGGGCCGCAGAAGCATGCCAACCGCCAGGAGGGTTGTAATAATGGTTGTTTTCATGACTTTCTCCTTTAGAAGAAAATGTGATTTATTCTAACTGCCCGCTGCGGCCCGCCTGCCAACGATGAACTCCGATTCAGCACCCGGGGGCCGGCCGGGCGCCTCGTCGTCATTCACAGTCAACAGACCAGCGAGCAACTGCGCTTCTTTGCTAATCGTTGTTATTCCGGCGAACGGGTGTTGTTGGAAAAAACAAGCGTTTCACCCTTCCACCTGTCCGTCAATGCCTTTTTGGGGATTTTCATCCTCCCAATAGCCGGATCGCGTACGAAGAGAACCTCTTCTCCACCCATGCTGTCGACAACGACGAAGTGACGGTTCTCAACGAAAAGGATCACGGGAAATCGCACACCCAGGAGGTTCCCGAAGTTCAATCTCCAGCCGGTGGCTTGCAGGCCGAATGATTGTGACAGCTCTTTCAGGGTTGATATGCTCACGCCTTGACGTCCAGGCTTTGATTTTCGTTCCAATTCCCCAAGGGATACCGTAATACCGTGGTACTCAAGAACCATCATAAGCGCAGCCAGACCGCAGTTATTGCCGCGATTCTGCAGAATTACTCCGTCGACCCCAAGGTACACCATGTTTCTTTCGTCTCCTGCTGGATTCCCCGTTTCGTCAGGCGTTCTCGGCTTTCCCGCTATCCAAGACACCGCAAAGCTCATTGCGAGGAAGCAAACAACAGCGGCGGTTGTTGCGGTTCTCGTTCGCACAGCGTTTCTGTTGCCCCTGCACATTTTCGACTCTAGGCTATCGAAAGTTCATTAATTTGTTTGTGCCGGCAAAATCTCGTAGCAGTCTTTCCCGGGCAGCGCTGGTCTCTTCGCCCGATCCGCTGTATGCAACGGTTCCGTCGCTCCTGACAAGAAACATGGCGGGAACTATTTCGACACCGAAAGCCTGGCTTGCTTCCGCGTTTTCGTCGAGCATCATCGCTACTTCAAGGCGCCTGGATTTCCTCAACTCAATCGTCTTTGAATTATCGCTCAGCGAAATTGCCAGAAAAAACATGTCAGTTCCAAGTGTCTCGTTCAGACGATCGAAGTTCAATATCTCACGTTGACAATGAGGACAATCCGTGCTGAAGAAAAGAACGGCAGAGGGTTTTCCTTCGAAATCGACACGGCGGGTGTTGTTCGAGTTGAGATCCCGAAGCGTCAGTGCCGGTGCGGAATCGCCGGGACTGAGAAGGCGTTGGTTGGCACCTCGATGAATGGTAACCACCAAAAGCACGGGGAGACAAAGAAGGAGTACAAGCCCGAGTGCTGCGGGTAGTCGTCCTGGCGCGGCCCGTGCGGAGTGTTGATATGTGGGAATTGGTCTTGGAAGCATAGAGGCGGCGGACAACCTTTTCGTTGTCGGTGTTGTGAAGGGGTTCTGAGGTGATTGGTGCAGAGCGTCGGGGGCAATCTACAAATTTTGAAAACCCGTGTCAAGTGTTTTAGCGGAACAAACCGGAGATTATACGGAGAATGAATTGGCAAGAAAAGGGGTCAAGCGGCGGACAAGTTCTGCGTTTCACGAGCGCGCGTGGCTTAATCGATTGGCTCGGCGCCAAGTTCGCGCCGAAGAGCGAGAAGGATGGGGTGCTCGCCGGGTCCACTGTTTCCCAAATTCTGTTGCTGTGGCTGTGAACCTGCTGATGTTTTGGCGTTTGAGGTGTCGGGGTGAACCGCGTATCCATTGCCCGGGTTTGTATTTAGGACTGGTTCAATACGGAGCTTTAGCCCGGTGATTCTTTGAAAGGAGTCGACAAGAAACTCTTTGTGGCGCTTGAGTGAAGAGAGATGGTAATCGTCGGGACATCCAATTCGCAACGCTCCGTCTGTGACGTCGAGTATGTGGCTCTCACCCAGAATTGTTCCAATGCCAATCTTTGTTTTCCGCACCTCTCCCACCCATTGCTGCCACTGCTCAAAGGCTTCTTCCACTGTGATCTTCCGCATGGGTTCCACTGAATGGTCCGTTTCCAGTGTGGGCGACGTTACGGGTTGTGCCTTCCTCGGCGCATCTTGCGGAGGGGGCGTTGGTGCGCTCGGGCTATTTCCTGAAAAGGGGCTGGGTGACTCGCTACGGGTGACCGGCGACGCATTGCGCATTCTCCCTGCGCTTACCTGGCCAACAACCTTAAGCTCGGCGCTCGATTCATCCGTCTGAGTGGTGCGGGTGTTTTCTCTCTGCCCCTGACCGTTGCTTCCACCTGCGCTAAGTTTTTTTTTCAGCTCGTCAATCTGGTCCAACAGCGCATCAATCTGAACTGAGCGCTCGAGTCTGATCATCTGTAGCAAGCTCGCTTCAAGCTTGAATCGCGGTTGCGGCGACCATCGGATCGCCTGCTCGAGCTCGTTCACCAATTTGATCAGGCGCAGGATGTCGTTTTGGCGGAAATTCTTCGATTCTTCGCTGTACCGCTTTCGGTACGGCTCCGAGGCTTCCACAAGCTCTGTCGCCTCCGTCGTCAGAACCACCAGGAGGTTTCTGAGGTGCTCTGACAACCCGCCGAGAAATTCACGCAAATCATAACCTGCCTTCACTATCTCGTCGACCAATTGCATCCCACCGCTCACATTCTGTGTCTTGATGAGATCGGTCACACGGAAAAACAACTCCTGATCAACGACATTCAGAACCTTCAGCACATCGACAACCGTGATCTGGTTTCCGCAGAAGGCCCGAATCTGATCGAAGATACTCTGTGCGTCGCGCAGAGATCCGTCGGCTTTTTTCGCGACGACCATCAGAGCTTCCTCGTCGATCGTCACCCCCTCGGCGCGCGCAACACCAAGAAGGTTGCCGACAATCTCTTCTATCGATATCCTCCGGAAATCGAACCGCTGACACCGGGAGAGGATCGTCATTGGGATTTTGTGGGCTTCGGTTGTGGCAAAGATGAAAATGACGTGCTCCGGGGGCTCTTCCAGAGTCTTCAGGAGTGCGTTAAACGCCTCCTTCGTCAGCATGTGCACTTCGTCTATAATGTAGACTTTGTACTTGCCGCGGGTTGGCGTATAACGGACCGATTCCCGAAGATTCCGAATTTCCTCGACACCCCTGTTTGAGGCACCATCGATCTCGATCACATCCAGGCTCCGCCCCGCGGTGATTTCTTTGCAGATCTCACATTCGTTATCTGGGTTCGAGTCTTTCGACGACAGACAATTGATAGCCTTTGCCAGGATGCGGGCGGTCGTCGTTTTTCCGGTGCCGCGCACACCACTGAAGATGTACGCGTGCGCGAGACGCTTCGATGCTATCGCGTTGCGCAGCGTGCTGGTGACATGCGATTGCCCGACGACGTCTTCGAAAACCAACGGTCGCCATTTACGGGCTGTAACCTGGTAGGACATGCTGAGCCGAAGTTAAGAAGTAAATATTGAAAAGGGAAGTGTTCAACGCCCGGGATTCTTGGTCGGCGTCAAGCGCGCTTTCGTTTTGCAGTAAAGACGAGCCTTGCCGCCTCCTCAATGGTCTCTACCGGAATAATCTTTAATCCCTCCTTCACTTTGTCGGGAATTTCGGTGAGATCCTGCACGTTCTCTTTCGGAATGATAACCGTTTTGATCCCGCTCCGCTGTGCGGCCAGAAGCTTCTCGTTAAGACCGCCGATGGGGAGTACGTTTCCGCGCAGTGTGATTTCGCCGGTCATCGCAATATCATTTCGAGCCGGGCGGTTGCTCGCCGCCGAAATAATCGCCATTGCCATCGTGATGCCGGCAGAAGGACCGTCTTTCGGAATTGCCCCCTCCGGGAGATGAATATGGATTTCTCTTCCCTTCGTGAATTCCGGATTTACACCAAATCTTTTTGCGTTTGACCGGATGTAACTCAATGCCGCCTGCGCCGATTATTTCA
>QYQB01000230.1 GCA_007280275.1 bacterium
AGGTGAAGGGTCCGCTTCACTTTCCAGGCAATGTTGGAGAGTTGGAGGACCGCGACACTGGTGTTTACTTCGGCAATCGGAGAGCGGAGTTTCTCTCCGTCGCGGATCCCGTTGATCAGGTTTCCAAAATGGTTCGTGGTCATGTTGTCGATGCTGCGAACATCCTGAGTGGTACTGGCGCGTGAAGCCTTCCGTTCCTCCAGCATCTTGTCTTTGAGATCGTAGATTTCGTAACCGCCGCGATCAAGGAGCACCGTGCCTTCTGTTCCATGGATTGTGACACCGCGGTCGCGGTTGTGATGGCTCTTCCCCTGGCAGCTGAGGCATTCCCATGTGATCATTGAATCGTCGTATTCATAGCTGGTCACGAGCGTATCGTAGAATTCCCAGTCGTCTTTGTAATGGAATCTCCCGCCGGAAGCACTGACGGTGTTTGGATAGCCGACACCAAGCGCCCATCGGCAAAGATCTACTTCGTGTGTACCGTTGTTCAGCGTCTCTCCTGTTCCCCAGTGCCAGAACCAGTGCCAATTGTAGGGATGAATATTGTCTTTGTATGGCCGTCGCGGGGCCGGGCCCTGCCAGAGATCCCAGTCCAGGTAGTCGGGCACCGGCACTTCCTTTCCGACGCCTATCGACTTCCGCGTGTTGATATACCAGGCTTTGCCGTAGTAGGGCCTGCCGATGACGCCTTCTTTGATCCTTTTCATGATCTCGATCGTACGCTCGGAAGAGCGTTGCTGGTTGCCCAGCTGGACAAGTTTGCCATACTTCTTCTGAGCAGCAACCAGAAGCTCACCTTCGTGAGGATCATGGCTCGAGGGTTTCTCAACGTACACATGCTTGCCGGCCTTCAGCCCCATGATTGCGATGTGTGCCTGCCAGTGTTCCGGTGTCGCGATCGTGATGACATCGACATCCTTCGACTCCAGGATCTTTCTGAAGTCTTTTTCCTTTACAGGGGCCTGGCTGAAGCTCTTTTCCGTGGCAGCAGCGAACTTGTCAAGTTCTCTCCTGTCAACATCGCAGACGTGGGTAACCATCGCTCCCTTGTTTTGCCGGATACACTCGAGATGCGCATATCCTCTTCCGTGCAGTCCGATCACAGCGAAGTTCACCCTGTCATTTGCGCCGAGTATCCGTGCATAACTTTTGGCATTGAGCCCGATTGCCAGTCCGGCAGTTCCAAGTGCGGCTTTTTTGAGAAAATCCCGACGAGAGTTCATAGATTCACCTCTAAGAGACCTTATGATTGTCAAATGATGGAGCTGATTTCAATATCGACGAGTTTGAAGTGCAGATTCGAAATCCGAAATTCGAGACATCAACTAATCGAACAACTTGTTTGGGATTTAGGATTTCGTGCTTTGGATTTTGGAACGCGTAATCATTAGCCAAGGGATCAGAGCGTCGCCAACACGCCGCGAACATACCCAACCGATTCCGCCACACCCGGCAGCGAGTCTTTCTGATCTTTTTCATGCTCAAAATGAAGCGTTCCGGCGTATTTCAGTTTTGCCAGGGTCCTGAGGAGCTTTGGCGTATCAATCACTCCCCGCCCGATCTCAACCGTCGATCCTTTCGCGTCGGCCGAGCTGACATCTTTGATGTGAACATCAAGTAGACGATCAAAGAACCGTTCAACTTCGGAAGACGGATCAAGTCCGAGTCGCTGCGTGTGGCCGACGTCAATGCAAAGCCCCATCCGCTTGTCCATGTTCCTGATGAGCGAATAGGCGCTCTCTGGACTCGGGAACCGCTGGTCTGTGGGACCATGGTTATGAATCGCCAGCGCGATGTCGGTTTCCTTCACCTTTTCTTCGGCCAGGCCCAGAAGCGATTGTTCCGGCACACCGACCATCATTTTTATCCCGGCGAGTTTCGCATACACGAACGCTTTGTGGATTTCCTCCGCCGTCTTCATATAGACAACGCCGCAGGAGGAAAGCTCAATGCCGGCTTCGTTCATCTTCTTCTGAACCACCGCCATTTCCTGCGCAGTGATGTTCATGGGAAGGTGCATATCCTTCAATGTGATTTTCTTCAAACCGAGGCGCCTGGTCATTTCGAGCGTCTGATCGAGCGTGAAGGCCCGGAAAGTATAGGATGCCATTCCCAGAGTGTAGGGAACAGGCATATTGTAGGCCCCCTTGTCTTCGGGAAAAACGGCAGAAAGCGGGAGCGAGCCGATAGCCGTTGAGAGTCCGGCGAGTTTCAAAAAGTCACGACGAGATTGACCCATGGGATTCCTCACTTTGAATTGTCGATTGCGTGTTGTTCGCGTCCCGCCGTTCTGTGGCCGGATCGATTCGGAGAGAATTGATAACGCGTTTTAGAATGTTCGTATTTTGATATTCCGGTAGAACACCTTGTTGCCGTGGTCCTGGATCAGGACTCGGCCTCTGGGGTACTCACCGAATTCCGGGATGTCTTTAAACTTGCTCTCCGCCTTATGTGCGAGGAACTCCTTCCCGCCTCTCTCAAACTGCAGCACCTTCACACCGTTCAACCAGTGTTCGACGTGCTTCCCTTTCACCAAAATGCGCGCGTGGTTCCATTCGCCGATCGCGTTCACCTTTCTGTTGTTCGCGGGCATGATATCGTACAGAGAGGCAAGCGTCCGATTCCCGTTGATGCCGAGCTTTGCATCGGGGTGTTTGGCGTCATCGAGGATTTGATATTCAAGGCCTTTCGCCGACCCTGGCGTCTTCGGCTGTTGTTCGATTACAAAGTACTTGATGCCGCTGTTTGCGCCGTCGGTCAATTTGAAATCAAGTTTGAGTTCGAAACTGGCATATGGCTCCAGGGTAACAATGTCGCCGCCGAACGAAGCCTCACCACCGCCGGATTCTCGCACGATCAACATCCCGTCTCTCACTTCCCACCCTTTCTTCGGCAGCGAGTCCATGTAGGCGCCCCGCCAGCCGTTCATCGTTCTTCCGTCGAAGAGCAGCCTCCAGCCTTCTTTCTTTTCTGTGTCGGTCAACGTATTCGGTCCGGCTTCCGATTTCTTCGCCTGTTGGGACAAAGCGCAGCTCAGCAGCACAACTGCGAGGATCAGAGATCTTCGGAGAATGCGGTACATTGTTTTCTGGTGGGAATTCATCGTATGACCTCGCATTGTTCTGATGTACTAGTGGGACGAAAAGGGAGAAAGCGCTCGCTCATATCCGCAATAGGTCACTTGGGTTTAGAGAGCTTGTACGTCTTGATCTTCCCGGAGAGTGCTTTCAAATCTATGCCGAGGATTTTTGCAGCACGCCGCTTGTTCCAGTTCACGGAGGCCAGGACGCTCTTCACGTGAGCCTTTTGCAACTCAGCCAGCGAGATTGAGGTACCGACCCGAGTTCCTTTCGAACGGATGCCCGAAGTGGATTTGCGGGTTGTTCGCGAACGAGACGGAAGGGCGAGATGATCGACACAGATCACATCGTCCTCGGAAAGGACGGCAGCCCGCCGGATGACATTTTCCAGCTCGCGTGTATTGCCCGGCCAGTCATAGCTCATCAAGAGCTCAAGGGCCTTGACATCCAGGTGCTTCGGTTGTTTCATACCGGCATAGTCCTTCAGGAACTGTTCAGCGAGCAACGGAATGTCGTCTTTCCGCTCCTGGAGGGCCGGCAGCTGCAGAGTGATAACATTGAGTCGCAACAGCAAATCTTCCCGGAACTTTCCTGCCGTAACCTCCCGGCCCAGGTCTTTATTCGTCGCAGATATGATCCGCACGTCCGAATTCAGATTCTTGCTACTCCCGGTACGATGGAATTCTCCGGTTTGCACGAACCAGAGCAACTTCGGCTGAACGGACAGAGGCATCTCACCGATCTCATCCAGAAACAGCGTCCCCCCGTCTGCAATCTCCAACAATCCCTGCTTCGCGTTCTTCGCATCAGCAAATGCTTCTTTTTCGTGACCGAAGAGCTCACTCTCGAGTTGCGTTGCAGGCATGGAAGAGCAATTGAGCGCCAGAGAGGGTTGATCCTTCCTCAAACTATTTGCATGGATGAAGTTCGCAACCACTTCTTTCCCAGTGCCGCTGGCTCCCTGGATGAGTACCGTGGATTCCGTTGGGGCTGCGCGCAATGCGAGGTCCAGCATTGCGAGCAAACCCTTATCCTTGCCGACCATACCCGAAGGCAGCGCCCGGTGCGCGATCTGATGTCTCAGCGCTTTGTTCTGGATAAGCAACCGCTTCCGCTCCAACGCCCTTTCCACGAGTGCAGGAAGATCGGTCGCTGTATACGGTTTTGTGATATAGTAGTACGCACCAAGGCTCATGCATTCGACGGCCGTCTTCACATCATGGACGGCTGTGAGCATGATGACTTCGGTATCCAGATGCTGGTTTTTGATGAACTTCAGCACTTCTATGCCACTGACATCGGGCATCATAATGTCGAGGAATACGAGGTCGAACGGAAGCGTCTGTAGCATGGTGATTGCCGTCCTGCCATCGGGGGCAGTATCGACATAATAGCCCTGCCGTTTCAACACATGCATCAAGAGATGAAGAAGAGTCTCTTCGTCATCGACGGCAAGGATGGAAGTCGCTGGTTTTTCCATGGCGCACCTGCTATGCTATGATCAAGCTGGATCAACATGGCTCATGGGATCTTGATGCAGCGGGGCAGGGATGATCATGAGAATCAACATGCCGACGGTGCTGCAGAACCCACGGCCCATAAGAAAGCTCACGTCAAAGGTAGCAAATTCCTGCCAACAATGCACACCGACACACATCCAGTGTGAGTCCATTGTGAGTCATCTGCCCCGGGATGCGCCCACAGCCAGAAGAGCCGGCAACTATTTCACGTACAGCACTCGCCGCACCTGCTCGTGCCGGTTGTGCATCAAGCGCACGTAGTATGTCCCTGAGGGAAGACCAAAAGGATTCCAGGAAAGATCATGGACGCCCAGGTTCTCGATTCTGCCACGGAACAGGGAGGCGCTTTCCTGCCCCATCACGTTGAACACGGACACGGTCACGTCGCCGGGCTCGAAGATGTTGAAAGTGATCCGGAGCGTGCCGTTGAATGGATTCGGGTAAGGCTCGTGCAAATTGAACCCACGGTTGATTGCTTCGAAGTCCTCGTTGATACTCCCTTCCTCGACAGACGTTACCGGCTCTTTCGATTCATAGTACGGGTTACCCAGCTCGATCCATCGCCAATACGAGAAATCGGGTGCATGGATGACGTTGATGTCACTCGTCATGTGAAGAAGGTTGTTCGCCGCGTTCGGCAGGTTGTTGTACGCTCCGTTTTCCGTGACGTACACGAAACCCTGGCGACCTGATGAGTGTGCCACCCCCACACCGGGAAAGCCAAGCTCGACAACATAGTAGCTATCGATGTAATTCTGGGCGAAGTACGAGTAGAACACTCCGGTCACGACGTTGAGGCTTCCCTGGTCTCTGAGAGAGAGAAGAAGATCCATCGAGGTCACAACACCGGGCTGAAACGGTTTGGAGTACGGTGTGAGGGTGCCGGCAGCCCGGAGATTGTGAGCCGTCACAGGCACGTCTGCGTACGTCCGGCTCACTGTGATCCTCTCTGATCCCGGGGGATTCCCCCGATAAGAGGTCGGGTTGATCGATAAGGTCACCGATGGAATCACGTGCCCCTGTGCCCGCTCACGCGCAATTTCTTCAAAGTACTCGCGCTTGAGAACATCGAGAGAATCAATGTTTTGTGAAACACGAATCCAGACGCCGGGGCGCCACAATGCCTCGTCCCACCTGTTGGCCCTCCGGTTCTGCACCTCGCTGGCATTTCCACTTCCTGCATCGTAGGAGAATCCATACCAGTAGTTGCCTGAGACGCTGTTGATTCTGGTGATCCAATGAGTTTTCCGCGCATCGTCGTAGGCATACTCGACGGGGATTCCCCTTTTCTTCGCGGCGGCAAGGATCACATCGAAGATCGAGAAGTAACCCGGGGCGAAGACGTCGGGGCGGACGGAGACGATGGCCTGTTCCTTCGGATCAAAGGGGATGATCTGGCCCAGGAGCATGACCTGCGAGCCCGGGACGGGAAGCGGCGCGGTTGAAGTCGTCAACACACCGGTCGTGCCCAGCTTGTCGTACTGCATGGATGCAGGGAAATGGTGGCAGTTCGTGCACGCGTTGTCCGATGGAATTGCTGTGTGGAACCGGGGGAACGCCGAGGAGCGCGTCGCTGATTTGTTCCCACCCGGTATATGGCACGTGTTGCAGCTTCGTTGCAGCGGAATGGTATGCCACGTGCGGCTTGTGACTTCACCGATCTTCATCCGGAATGTACCGTCTGTCAGGACGTGAGCGTACAGGTTGCCGCTGCTGTCGGTCCGATCGAGCGTTGTGATGCTTCCGTCCGGAGCGATGAGCGAAACCGCGGCTCCCGATTGGACGACTCTGCCAAGAGTGTCAGCGAAGACGGTGCCGCCTAGTTTGAGGTTTGTATGGCAGAGAAAGCAGTTCATGCCCGCGTTATGCGGGGCTGAACTGGAGATTGGACGCGTGCCTGCTGTGGCTAGTACGAGCACCGCGGTTGCCGCAAAGATCGAAAACGAAGAGAGAGTTGGCCTATGATGTGACACGCGATTCCGCTTCGAAGAGTCTCTTATTGAATTCAGTCGACGGATCGATTCGATGATCGGAGCTTAGCGCGACTGGCTCAATCTGCGAACATTCGATCCCAATTGAAAGAACATCTCATCGGGCAGCGCTTTTCGGATTTCCCTGCACCTCACCGACAAGCTGGAGTTCGTCTGTGATTCGCTTGCGGTCCCTGAACCCGACAGCACGGAGATGGTTCTTCCCTGCCTTCAGGTCGCATGCGGTCCACACAAAGATCTTGTCGACGGATGATCTTGCGCCGAGTGATAGTTCGTTCTGGAACAGCTCGACGGAATCACAGTTGGAATAGATCCTGATGTCGACCGCGCCCGCAGGACGTGGATTGAACCGCTTGCTGGTGATGTGCACCATCGGTTCGGGATTCCAATTGGCCTTGTACCAGAAGAATGCATCCTTTCTGATTGTCCTGTCAAAGCTCACAAGGCCCTTGTCGTTCTGGCCCAGGCGCTCACCTTCGGATCGCCCGTCCGACCCAAAGTCGAACATGTTCCAGACGAACGTCCCCCAGAGGTAAGGGCGTTCAACCATAGCCTTCCAGGTAATTTCATGCAGTGTCGATTGCCACTCTTCAGGATGCCACGCCCCTCTCGTGGGTGGTTTTTTGGTGGGGTATTCATGCTGATTGACGCTCGCGCCTGCGCCATATTCGCTGATGCCAATGCGAGCCTGCGGAAAGCGCTGATGCAGTTTGTCGGCATAGCTGGCAAAATCTTCAGGCTTTCCCTCATACCATCCGCGATACACGTTGTAAGCTATCACATCCGATGCACTGTTGATGCCGGTGTTGCCATCGTATTTGCTCCGGCTAGCAACCGCGGTGAGCCGCGTCGGATCAAGAGTTTTGGCAAGTGTATTGAGATCCCGGACAATCTGGGTGTATAACTTGGGATCACTGTCGGGCACCAATTCGTTCTGTAAGCTCCAGAAGAATATGGAGGGATGGTTGAAATTCTGTTTGACCAGTTCTCTCAATTGCTGCTGGCAGACCGCAGCAAATTCGGGAGATGGGTGGACATCGTCCACGAGGGCAAGCTCGGCCCACACGACCATTCCTCCGCGGTCGCAAAGGTCATAGAATTCCTGAGCGTGCTGGTAGTGCGCCAGCCGGATGGCATTGGCACCGATCTCCTCGATCATGCGAAAATCCTGAGCGTGCTCCTTCGCCGTGATAGCCCAACCCATGTTCTCGCGATCCTGGTGCCGATTGACACCATAGAGCCTGTAAGACTTCCCATTCAGAGAGAAGCCCTTCTCAGGATCAATACTGAAAGAGCGCAGGCCAATCGGCTCGACAA
>QYQB01000039.1 GCA_007280275.1 bacterium
ACAGTAGAATCAGTGCATAAAGATAATCCAGGTCGCACAATCGAATGGGTCGTAGGAAAACTGCCTTCGGTATATGGCGACGATACGACGCTTCGACTCGTGTGGATGAATCTTCTGAGTAATGCTGTTAAATTCACACGGACAAGAGAAAAAGCTTTGATTGAAATCGGAGCCAAGGCTGAAACGAAAGAAGTAACATATTTTGTCAGAGACAATGGGGTTGGGTTTGATATGCAATATGCTCAAAAGCTCTTCGGAGTGTTCCAACGCCTGCACTCGACAGAAGAATTTGAGGGGACAGGCATTGGATTGGCCAATGTACATCGGATTGTCGTGCGTCATGGAGGACGCGCGTGGGCTGAAGCCGAACTCAACAAGGGCGCGACATTCTATTTTTCAATACCAAAACAATAAGGAGAAAATATCATGGTAGAACTACGAACCATACTTCTAGCGGAAGACAACCCCAAAGATGTCGAGTTGACTCTTGAGGCTCTGGCTGAGCACAACCTGGCCAATCAGGTTACCGTCGTGAGAGATGGTGTAGAAACGTTGGAGTATCTACGTTGCGAAGGTAAGTTCAAATTGCGGAAACCCGGGCTTCCTGCGGTACTCCTCTTGGATATCAAAATGCCCCGCATGGATGGTATTGAAGTGCTTCGGGCTATTCGAAGCGATCATGCTCTTAAAACACTACCTGTTGTGATGCTGACTTCCTCCCGGGAGGAACAAGACCTGATAAAAAGTTATGAGTTGGGAGTCAATGCCTATGTGGTCAAACCTGTAGATTTCAAAGATTTCATTGAAGCGGTGAAGCAGATCGGTGTCTTCTGGGCTGTCATTAATGAATTACCCCCCGCGGGAATTTGATCAAAAGGAATAGAGCGCCATGGAAAACACGCCATTGAAAGTCCTCTGTCTTGAGGATTCCCCTCGAGACGTCGAGCTCATGCGCGAATTGCTCGTAGAGGCAGGATATGATTTGAACATGGATTGCACTGCTGTGGAGAAGGAATTTGCAGCCATGCTCGGCAGCCGCGCATACGACATCATTCTCGCCGATTTCAAATTGCCCGGATTCGATGCATTCGCAGCATTGCGATGGGCTATGGATATCTGCCCGAATGTTCCTTTCATCTGTGTTTCCGGATCGATCGGCGAAGAAACTGCCGTTGAGATTCTAAAGAAGGGGGCTGTCGACTATATCTTAAAGGATAAATTGGCAAGGCTTCCATCGGCAATAGATCGAGCGGTTCGAGAAGCGAAGGAAAAGGAAGCCCGACAGCGAGCGGAAGAAGCCCTGCGTGCCAGCGAATTCACTGCGCGCCGGCGCTCCGAGGAGCTGGAGAAACTCATGGATCTCGCTCCCATCGCCATCTGGGTGGCCAATGATCCCCAGTGTATGCAGATCACCGGCAACCGCACGGCCAATGCTTTCTATGAGTCCGAGCAGAATGAAAACGTGTCCGCGGGTCCCGAGGCGGGCTTGCACGATACGACCCGCCGCTTCTTCCAAAACGGACGGGAACTCAAGCCCGAAGAGTTACCCATGCAGGAGGCTGCCGCGAAAGGTGTGGACATTCGCAACTCAGAACTGGAGGTTCTCTCGCCCAGCGGCAGAAGGTTCACTATGCTGGGTAACGCAAGTCCGCTTTGGGACGAGGAAGGACGTGTCCGCGGTTGCGTGGGCTCCTTTGTGGACATCACCGAGCGCAAGCGGGCGGAGGAGACGCTGCAGAAGAGTGAGAAACAATTAAGAGAAGCTCAAGAAATGGCTCACCTGGGTTTCTGGAACTGGGATGTGAAGACGGGCGAAGTCGAATGGTCTGAGGAAGTATTTAAGATATTTTGCCTCGATCCGAAATCATTCACTCCGCACATTGATTCAATCCTCGCATTATCACCATGGCCCGAGGATCATCAGCGCGACCAGGAGTTGATCAAGCGGGCGATCGAGACTCATAGCCCTGGTGCCTATGAGCAAAAATTCCTTCGTCCGGATCGGAGTATCGGTCACTACTACTCCACGTTCCATGGAGTCTACGATGAAAAAGGAGAGCTCATCTCAATTGTCGGAACGGTGCTGGATATCACCGAGCGCAAGCGGGCGGAGGAGAAAATCCTACATCAGCTAGAAGAGTTGAAGCGCTGGCAGGAAGTTACGCTCGGGCGCGAAGATCGGGTCCGACAACTCAAGACCGAAGTGAATCAACTGCTCAGCCGCTTGGGCGAAACGATCCGCTATCCCAGCCAGGAGAGCGTGAACAAGGAGTAGGAAACGGAGAATGGGAGACCCGGCGAAGGCGGATAATCACGGGAAGACAAAGAACCGACTCTTCCCTTGTCATTTCGAGGAGCGCAGCGACGAGAAATCTTAAACGGCGGGGATAAGATTTCTCTCCCGCTAGAAGGCAGCGGGGATCGAAATGACAACGCTCCTCTTTGTCATTCCGAACGAAGTGAGCCTGCCTGCGTGCCGAAGGCACTTCGGCAGGCAGGGAATCTTGACATGGAAGAGTAGGATTTCTCCCTACGGTCGAAATGACAAAGGGGAATCCGGAGTCGAAATGTCAACTTCCTCGAGTGCTGTCATTTCGAGGAGCGCAGCGACGAGAAATCTTAAATGGCGGAGATAAGATTTCTCTCCCGCTAAAAAGCAGCGGGATCGAAATGACAATGATACTTTTTGTCAGTCCGAACGCAGTAAGGAAGCTTAATGCGATGCAAAAAAGGAATAAGGACGCGAGGGTAGTCTGGAAAGGACTGCATCTATGAAAAGTTCTAACCATCGCAAGAATCGACCTGGAATCGTCTTCCTCCTGATCTTCATTGCCCTTGCGGGAGGCATCCTTACCGGCGGTTACTTTGCATACCACAGCTATGAACAGAACTACCGTGAACAGGTAGCACATCAACTCTCCTCTATCGCAGAGTTGAAGGTGAACCAGCTGGTCCAATACCGGAATGAGCGGTTGGGAGATGCATCCACCTTTTACAAGAATCCAGCTTTTTCCAATTTGGTGCGGCAATTCTTCGAGAAAACGAACAACGGTGATGCGCAACGCCAACTCCAAATATGGTTCGACAAGTACCAAGCACAGAATCACTACGACGGGGTCTTTCTGCTCGATAACCGTTGCATTCTCCGGATGTCGGTCCCCAATGCACCGGCCCCGATTGCCGCAACGATTCAAAAGAATGCCGCTGAAGTCCTGCGTTCGGGAAAGATAACGCTTCAAGATTTTTATCGGAATGAGCATAATCAAAAAGTCTATATGGCACTTCTCATTCCCATCATCGACGATAGTGACCGCAACCATCAGTTGGGTGTCCTCCTCCTCCGCATTGATCCCACCATCTATCTCTATCCGTTTATTCAAACATGGCCTGTGCCAAGCCGATCATCAGAGACTTTGATCATCCGGCGCGATGGGGACGACGCACTGTTTTTGAATGAGCTTCGTTTTCAAACAAACACAGCTCTCAGCCTGCGAATCTCTCTCAGCAATGAAGAGGTAATTGCTGTGAAAGCGGCTCTTGGTCAAAAGGGTATCATTGAAGGTGTAGACTATCGCGGAGTGCGGGTAATTGCCGACGTGCGGCCAGTCCCAGACTCTCCGTGGTTTCTGGTTGCCCGTATGGATCGTTCGGAAGTGTATGAGCCGGTAAGAACACGATTGTGGCTGATGATCATTCTTGTGAGTGCACTCATTACCGCTGCGGGTGGCGGTGTGGGTTTAGTGTGGCGGAATCAGCGAAACCGTTTCTACCAGGAACAATACAAGTCGGCGGAAGCGCTGCGGGAGAGCGAAGCACTGCTGCAAAGCATTATTGATAATTCGACATCGTTGATCTATATCGTCGATACTGAAGGAAAATTCCTTCTGGTGAATCGGGCGCTTACTTCATTGTTCTCCGTATCTCGTGATACGTTGGTCGGGCACACGAGAGAAGTTGTCATGCCCAAAGAAATCGCTGAAATCCATCGAGCGAATGACTTGGAGGCCTTAGAATCCGGGAGAGCGAGTATCCTCGAAGAGGAAAACCTGGAACAAGATGGAAAGCACGTGTATCTGAGCATCAAGTTTCCTTTGTTGAATAGCAAGGGGAAGATTTACGCCATCGGCGGGATGTCAACAGACATCACTGAGCGCAAGCGAGTGGAAGAATCACTGCAGGAGAGTGAGCTCAGATTCCGTCAGACGTTTGAGTTATCGCCAGTTGGCATTGTCATGGCGGGGCTCGATAAGCGGCTTCAAGGTTGCAATAGTGCGTTCACACAATTTCTCGGTTATTCGGCAGAAGAAATAGCGGGAAAAGCTATCGAGGATATTACATTCGCTGAGGACAGGCACTTAGGAATGGCGGAGATGATAGCCATTGTCAAAGGGGAGATCCAAAGCTCGCGTGTTGAAAAACGCTATGTCCGGAAAGATGGAAAAGTAGTTTGGGGTGAAGTAACGATTTCCCTTATACGAGATCACGAAGAACATCCTCAATACTTCCTTTCCATTATTCAAGATACCACCGAGCGAAGACGGACCGAAGCTGAATTGCGCAGGCTGTACGAAATGTCCGAGCGATCTCGAGATGACCTTCTGAGCATGCTCGAAGACCAGAAGCGGGTGGAGAAAGCGTTGAGCGATTCGGAGGTCCAGTATCGCCGGCTCTTTGAGGCCGCGAGGGATGGCATTTTGATTCTCGAGGCCGAAACAGGGATGGTTGTCAATGTGAATCCGTACCTGATCGACATGTTGGGTTTTTCGAACGAAGAATTCCTCGGAAAGAGGATATGGGAATTGGGGTTCTTCAAGGATATCGCTGCAAGCAAGGCCAACTTCCTGGAATTGCTGCAAAAGGAATACATCCGGTATGAAGATTTGCCGCTGGAGACCTGCAAAGGGCGGCTGATCAACGTGGAATTCGTCAGTCACGTCTATTACGTCAACGATAAAAAGGTGGTCCAGTGCAACATCCGAGACATCACCGAACGCAAGCGTGTACAAGAAGCATTGAGGGAATCACAAGCACTTTATCATTCCTTCATAGAGCAATTGCCCAACGCTGTTTTTCGCAAGGATCGTGAAGGACGTTATGTGCTTGTCAATCTAGAGTTTTGCAGGCTCAAAGGTCTGAAGAAGGATGATTTCATTGGCAGAAAACCCAAAGAAGTATCCGTCGGCGAGATGGCTACACAGGGCGCGCAAGGGCAGGCGACTAAATATGTAAATGTTGGCGAGGAAGTGCATGAACAGATTTTACAGACCGGAAAAACCTTTGAGACAGAAGAGGAATATCTGGATGCGGATGGCGGCATTCAACATATGCACGTAATGAGAATGCCCGTGTTTGACTCCCATAGAATGATCATTGGCACACAAGGAATTATGTTTGATATATCCGAACGTAAACGTGCTGAAGAAGAAATCCACAAACTCAATACCGAGCTGGAAACCCGCGTTGCCGAACGCACCGCACAACTCGAAGACGCCAATAAAGAACTCGAAGCATTTTCCTATTCCGTATCGCACGATCTGCGTGCGCCGCTCAGAAGCATCGATGGATTCAGCCAGGCCCTCTTGGAAGAGTACCAGGATAAGCTCGATGAACTCGGCAAGAGCCACCTCCTACGGGTGCGAAGTGCTGCACAACGGATGGCGCAACTGATCGACGATGTC
>QYQB01000058.1 GCA_007280275.1 bacterium
GTAAACCGCTTCATCGCATATTCCCTTCTTTATGGTGCGCGGAGAAGGACATAGGAAGATGCCGCTGGCCCGGTCACGCCTACGTGCAACGACGTCACAATGGTACGCGACAATAGCTCCATCTTTACTGCTTCTTCTTCGCTTCTTCGTATTCCTTGACTTCTTTGTCCATGTCCTCGAAGGCCTTTGACGCCCGGAAGCGCGTAAACATTTGCTCGTTGTTCTTGATCTGCTGCATCAACGCCTCGCTCGCCGCACCGACGGGATACTCCACCATTACGTACGCCCTCCAGTTGTTTCCGTCTTTCACAATCTTCTTCTTGCTTTCTTTGCTCCCCGACAAGCTGGTGGAAACCACATTTTTGCTCGCCTGGGTAAACATGTCAAGAAGCTGTGCGTTGCCCGCAGTCCCCGTCTCTTCGGTGAATCGCTTCTGCAATCCCGATATCTTTGTCTCGACCATTCGACCGAGCTCGGTTCTCGCTGCATTCATGGCCTTGTCAACTGCAAGTTGCATGTCTCCTGAGACCTGTGAACTGGTCGCGAAGAAAACATTAGGATCTTTCGGAACGCTGGCATACCAATCAGGTATATCGCCGGTGCTCGTGCCGCCGATCGATTGTGAGCCAGAGCTGCAGCCAAACAGCGTCAGCGCAATAATGCTGATGAATGCAATCGAAATGAGAGTGCGCATACTACCTCCGTGGATTGGTGATTGATTCATTGGTTAGTTTATGAATTTGATGATGTTCGGACTCACTGTTTTGAACTGCGGCATGCAATTGCCCGCATTGGCATAGATATACGTTGGGTCGCAAATGACATACCTCGTTCCCTGGAAAGTAACTGCATCACCCGAGACATTGCTGCCAAATCGCACGGCCGTAGCAATGTGCGCCGGATAATCAAGCCCGACGACATCCAGGCCAAGCACTTTCCGAACCAGGTAGGCAAACAGGATCGATCTATCCTCACAGTCCGAATAAGGATAGTAGAGCGTCTCCTCGGGGAAGAATGGTTTTTCACGTCCGAACTGCTCCTGATCGGTGCGATACTCAAAGGCAGTCTGAACAAACCGAAGGAGGATGTTCACCGCGTCAATTTCGCTTTTCCCCGACACGATCGGCTTCAGGCCGTCAAGAAGCGACCGCACCGCTTCGGAGGATGGCGACGAAGTGAAGTAGACTTCAAAATTTGTCTGCGGATAGTACTCAAAGAAACTAACCGCATCACGGTTGAACTCGACCGGTATACTGTATGTCTGGCCACCATATTCGAATTTGAGGCCCCTCTTGCCGACCCGATCATTCAGAACCGGCGCGCTCCTGACCGAGAAGTCTGTCGTCTTTTCGACTCCAGGATATGAACCGTCATAGGTGTAGAGCACCCCTTCTACCCGTTTCGCGGCACCTTCGAGCGGCACTGCATAGTATTTCTTGTTGTCCTTTCCAATTGTGAAATAGGTGATGTAATAGAGGCTGTTCGCAGTCGGCAGGAGCAAATAGATCCTTCCTTCGCTATATCCCACGCGCGCATCGAAACCGGATTTAGACAACAGGAACCAGGACATCAACACCACTTCGTTGTGCGCCTCCGAATAGAACCGCTTGCACCATTGATAGACGAGCTGACAATATCCCCAATCGTTCAGTCCCATCCGATCGCGTTGACCGAGCAATTCCGCGACAAGCCCATCGTACTCAACGCGACTGAACGCCGCCCAGAACGCGCCGATAGATTCCTTGCTTACGTCCTTGCCAAGCATCGGCTTCTGCCCGATGTTGTGGCCGATATTCGTCTTCATGCCATAGAAATCGACCGGCACGGAGATCGTGGTCCGGGCAATCGGTTCTTTCGTCTTCACGCGCTCTCCGACAGGTTTCGCCTCTGGTCCTGGAATCGGGATGTCTTTGGCTACAGGAGCGATTTCTTTCGGAGATACTGCCGGACGCACTGGAGGCGGTTGATCCGCCGGAACTTTCGCCGGCTTCGCTTTCTCGTCTGGCTTTGGAGTTGGGATGTCTTTGGCTACAGGAGCGATTTCCTTCGGAGGTTCACTCGGACGCACCGGAGGCGGTTGATACACCGGAAGTTTCGTCGGCTTCGGTTTTTCGTCTCGAACGAGTCCCGTGAACGCCTTCATTTGTTTCCATTCCAGACTGAGGAATTGAACAAACTCTTTGTCCCGCGCGTCTTTGAAATCCTGATACTCTTCCTGCTGCTTCTTAAGCCATTTCTGGTATTCTGCAGGATCCTGAGCCCATGCCGACTGCAGAAACAGAAGTCCCATGCCCCAGAGAAAAACTTGTTTTCTCACCTTGATCCTCCGTTTTTGTTTGATACAACTATAAAGAGCTCAGAGAACTCGGAGACATTGGACCTCGACACGACTGAATCCACTGGACCCGCCTCTGTAAATCTGAATACGTCAAGTGACTCGGCCTTCGAGCCGTAGAAACAGATCGCCCCAAGCGCGACCCACATTCCCGTGAGAATTGAGCACTTGGGGCTGTTGACGTCTCCTGCGCGGGAGACGAAAAGAAAATCGGTGCTGGGAGGGAATGTGGGTTGACCATCTAGATGGTCATTACTTCAAAATCAACACGACTTTGCCTCAGAGCGGAACACGGTATTCCGCAATGAAGGCAATCACGGTCTCTTGAATAGGATATAGTTGTCGATACTGAGATCGATGATCAGAACAGCAATGACAGTCCGTTCAGAACTTCAAGAGACACTATCGTAGGCGGGCAAAATGGCGCGGGGCTCTCTCTGCAGCTATCTCTCCAGGATACGCCCCCCCGTCAGCCGGTGCCATTGCTCTGCCGATCCGGGAACCCACCTCTTTGGTCAAGATCACTGACATCTACTCTCATCTAACCTAATTTTGCCTGAAAATCAATGTCAGGAAAGTACGTACAAGGTTCTGTCCGTACAACTACGTACAAGCGATTCCGATCATCACCGAACTTCCTGCTGCCGAATTGGGAGTTGGTTGAGGGAAACCTCTATTTTTCTCTTCTCAGAGATGAGAAAACCAATCATCTGTTGAAATGGCGGGATGCTCGAAGCTTTTCAGAGGTTGGATTTTTGCAGCCAAAAGGAGACCCGCGGTGAATTCAGGCTTGACTGGTGGACTCTCAGGAGGGCGAAAACGACAAAAGCCGAGCTTTCGCTTGGCTTTTCGTTCGTAGACGGGGACGGAATCCCCGCCCGACATGGTGCTACCTCTTCCCCCTGAAAACACAAAAGCCAACTCTCCATAAGTTGGCCTCGATCAGGTCCCCCGGCCCTCCGGTCTACTCAGGCTCGAGTCCTGAGCGACTTCTTTGCAGCTCAAGAGCGGAGTCGAAGGATTCACTTCGTTCGGGACACTGAAAATCGCACCGCACTTAGCTTCGCCCCTGCGGGAACTCGTTAAGTGCGGCGATTTTCGTGGACAGGGAGGGAATTGAACCCCCGACACATGGATTTTCAGTCCATTGCTCTACCAACTGAGCTACCTGTCCGAAAATTCACAAACTTAGCGAGCCCGACGGGCGAAGCTAGGTTTGATGAATTTTCAGGATCCCGATGATTTCTGTCGGGATCCGAATTCCCCAACTCGCTGATTCCGACATTTGTCGCGATCCAAACTCACCCAATTTAAAGATATTTCTCCGAACAATCAAGAACTCCAGACCACCCGGAGCTACTCTTCTTGCTCTAGCTCAGGATTCCATTTCTTTTGAGGACGTCCCGCGCGATCACGATCTTCTGAATCTCGTTCGTTCCCTCGAAGATGGGATTGATACGCGCATCACGATAGAACCGCTCAATCGGCAGCTCTCTTGAATAGCCCATCCCGCCATGGACCTGGACTGCACGATCCGCGACCTTGATGAGCCCTTCTGAGCAGAAGAGCTTCACAGTCGCCGATTGCCGGGAGACCTGTTTCCCTTCGTCGTATGCCGCTGCAGTGCGATAGACAATCGATTCCATCGCATAGATGAGAGTAGCCATTTCAGCGAGCATGAACTGGATCGCTTCAAACTGAGAAATCGACACGTCGAACTGTTTTCGTTCCTTGGCGTATTTCGTGGAGAGCTCCAGGAGTTCTTTCGAAGCGCCCACGCACGCGGAACCCAAACCAAGACGTCCTGCATCAAGCGTCTTCATCGCGATGAGGAAACCCCGGCCATCCTCACCGATCACATTTTCTTTTGGCACACGAACATTGTCAAAAGAGATTGCCGACGTCACACTTCCCCTGATTCCCATTTTTTTCTCGGGAGGACCAGCATGAAAGCCGGGCGATTTCGTTTCAACGACAAACCCTGTGATGCCCTTGTCCGTGCGCGCGAAGGTGGAAACGACATCGGCGATCGATCCGTTGGTGATCCAGAGTTTTTCACCGTTGAGTATCCACTCATTCCCGTCGAAGTGTGCCCTGGTCTTTAGATTGAAAGAATCAGAACCGGCGAGGGCCTCGGTCAATGCAAACGCTCCAATCATCTTCCCTTCTGCCAGCGGTGTCAGATACTTCTTCTTCAAGTACTCAGAGCCACCGATATAGATCGCGTTGGCGCCAATTGATTCATGAGCTCCAAGAAAGGTCGAAGTCGAAAGGCACCCGCGTCCGACCTCTTCCTGAAGCAAGCAGTACCCCACCTCACCGAACCCTCCCCCGCCATACTCCGTCGGGAACACTGCGCCCATGAATCCCAGCTCACCAAGCTTGGTGATGAGTTCCCTCGGGACCTTCTCCTCTTCATCGATGCGGCGGGCGATTGGCTTGATTTCGGAGTTGGTGAAATCGCGCGCCATTTCCCGCAGCATTTTTTGTTCTTCAGTGAGTTCGAATTCGAACATAGTTTTCCTTCGACAGTGGGTTGATCGCGTTGGAACGTGGAGGGGATTACTCGATCGATGCCTTGGGACCGATATAACTCACAACATCTTCACCACCGTCAACACCGATGATATTTCCGGATATCCAGTAGGCGTTCTCGTCAGCCAGCAACACAATCGCCTTCGCTACATCTTCAGGGGTTGTCAACCGGCCGGCCGGGTTTTTTGCCCGAGCAACATCGCGCATTCGGATATGGTTGGGGATTTTGCGAAGCGCAGGAGTGTCGGTGACGCCAGCCATCACCGCATTGGCGGTTATGCCCATGGGACCCAATTCCATGGCCAACTGCCGAAGGTGAGACTCCAGACTGGCCTTCGCGGAAGAGACCGCCCCGTAATTTGGTATTACGCTGTGGCCACCGGAGCTCGTCAACCCCATAATGCGTCCGCCTTTTTTCATGAGCTTGCGGAACAGCAACCCTTGGACCCAATACACTAGACTGTGCGCCATGACATCAAGCGTCATTTCCATCTGCGCCTGCGTGAGGGCCTCTTCGGGCTTGGCTGCGATAAACGGTTTGAGTGTTCCGAAAGCCAGTGAATGCAGCAACACCTTCACGGTATTTGAAGAATCCTTGGCAAACCGTTCCTGGAAATCATCAAGCGCCTCTTCCCTCTTGATGGAATCGGCAGCATTGATGTTGTAGAAAATGGCTTCCGCACCAGTGTGTTTGATTTCTTTGATGATGTGCTGAACCGCCGGCATCGTGGCCTGACGGTCCAAATGCACGCCAAAGATGTTCATGCCGTGCCTGGCAAGCTCGATTGCAGCAGCCCCGCCAAAACCGCTCGATGCTCCGAGAATCACCGCCCAGTCTGTAGGCTTGAATCGAGTTTCGGTCTTCATTGCTCTCTCCTTAAATATGTTCTACGAGGATGTAGAAGATACTAAGTTTTCGAGGAAAATCAAATCTCATTCGACAAGAATTGCGCTCGTTGTTCCGATATACCCAACAATTGCCCCCCATAGGTCCTTGTCCTCCGCTACCCCACTATCATCGCCACTGACATCATCCGACCAGAGTGGTTACCTTCTCTTCTGAAGGAATGGAATTGGTCGGGAGCACAGATCGTGCACAAATTCGAGACTTCAATATTCTCCCTCCGCAAGCCACATGCCAGAAGCTGATCCACGTTCGCTTTCTTCAGGTTCAAGAACATCTTATTATTCCGACGCTCGAGTTCATCCGAAGGAAAAACTTCCGCCATCTCCCCGCCTACTTCGTAGCAGCACACTCCTGCCGAGGGACCCAGAAACGCCACCATCGAATCAGGAGATGTACCAAACTCCCGTCTCATAGTCTCAACCGTTCTTTCAACGATCTTGCGTGCTGACCCACGCCAGCCGGCGTGGACGTGGCCGAGAACGGCTTTCTCAGGCTCGAAGAGCACGACAGGCAAACAATCAGCAACGGTGACGACCAGCGGTAGATCAGCTGTATTCGTTATGAGGCCGTCACACGACTCGTATTCGCCGGCTCCGCCTACCATTTGAACATGATCTGAATGACACTGGAGAGGCACTGCAAGATGATGCGGGTCGAGCCCCAACGTTCCGAAGAACCGGCGCCGATTCTCTTCAACATGCTTCTGATTGTCCCCCACTCGAAAACTCAGGTTCATACCCAGAGGTTCAGGGCTCACCCCACCGTGGCGAGTGCTCATGCCAAATCGGATATTGCGGAAACGAGCGAGTATGTCTGAGGAGATCATAAGGGGCTGATCCATTCTAGTGCCATGCCTAGAAAGTAATGCTGTGTTTTCTTTCATTATTGGTTTTCGACGCAGAGACGTCCCTCCATTCCTCAGAAATCGTGCGGGACGCACAAAACGCAAGGGCGGGCGGGATAGACTGCGGTCACAAAGCTACGCAGATATATTGATTGTTTCCTCTGCGATTCTCCCCGCCAGACCCGCCCGACCAAGTCGTTCGGGCGGGCCGCATGGCGGGCTGGCGCGGTCTCAGCGTCTTCGCGATTGAAACTACAAGATGACTCGCTTGAATTGGGACTAGTTGTGGAGAAGCGGAATGTTCATCTCGACTGTCGTCCCTCGGCCAACCTTGCTTTCGAGGCTGATGGTTCCGCTCAGATCTTCAATCACCTTTTGCGTAATGGCGAGCCCAAGCCCCATGCCGTCTGTCTTCGTTGAGAAATTGGGTTGGAAGACTTTGGATTGGATCTCCTCTGGAATCCCACCCCCTGTATCCCGAATCCGGATTGTACAGACCTGGTGTTCAACGTTCAGTTCGACGACAATCACACCGCCTCCCTCCATCGCCTGCACACTGTTGCGGACAATATTGATGAACACACGACGCAATTCGTCCCGGTCAGCGATAACGACTGCCGGCGTCTCCCCCAATGTGGACCTGAACTCGATCCCCCGGACCTCGTTAAAGAGGTTGATCGTTTCTTTCAGGAGCTGGTTCATATCGACCCGTTCAAATTTCCGTTCGGGCATTCGCGCGAAGTTCGAGAACTCGGACGCAATACGTGTCAGTACATCGATCTGCTCGACGACCGTCTGCGACACGCGCTGGAGAATGTCCCCAAAGTCCTTGGCCCCCAGACGATAGGCTTGAACGAGATGCTGGATGGAGAGCTTGATGGGCGTGAGCGGATTCTTAATTTCGTGCGCAACCTGTTTCGCCATCTCCTTCCACGCAAGCTCACGCTCAGCCCGCGCCAGGTTTGCCCTGTTCGTTTTGAGCTCTCCGGTCATATCGTTAAACGAGCGGATGAGATCCCCCACCTCGTCGGCAGAGCGCGCTTGAAGCACAACATCAAGGTCACCTTTCCCAACGCTCCTTGCCGCTTTGGAAAGCTCACGCAGCGGTCTGGAAAGCGCATTCGCCAGCACGAGCGCAAGCCCGATAACGAAGGAGACTACCAAAGCGTACGCGCCGAGGACAAATGCGTTCCGCTGGGCGAGTTCCTCATCGATTTCCTGCTGACGGTATAGGGCAGGCACTGCGAGAACGCCCCTAACACTATCTCCGATGAGAATGGGTCGATAGCCAACAATGTAGCTGACCTCTCCAATGCGCTCCTGCGTCTCGAAGAATCCACGCCCAAGTATCACGGTGTTTACGTACGCCGTCCCAGTCAGTCGGTTATCGAGAATCGAAGCCCGGAACAGTTCCGGCCGACTGCTGGCTTTTAACTCGGGACCTTGATAAACGCTGAAGTCCACCCCAAGGTCTGATGCCACCGCCTCGCAAAAATCGTTGTTGACACCATGGGAGAAATCCTGTTCGTCCTCAATAGCAGTGGAGATCCGTTGCTGAGTGACATCCAGGTCCTGCGACAGTCTCTTTGTGATATTCTGGTCAAGTCGATCAATGGCCAGCTCCCGATTGTAGTAGGCCATAAGAAGCAACGGCAGGACTGAAAGGATGGCGAAAGAAGTGATGAGCTTTTCTCTGAATCCAAACCGGGGTGGCCGCCCGACTATCATCGCAGGGATTGCCATAGCCCCGCCAATGAGCCCGAGAAAAAGCAAATACACGAGCAACGTCTTGACAAGATTGAATAGGTGCCATCGTATGTCAAGTGATCCCACACTCAGCGAAAGAACTCTTGAAATGTCCGCGTCGTCCTTTGCATAGAGAACATCGTACCCTTGACCCTCCAATTCTTGCTCTGACCACACAAATCTCCCCGCAGAGTTATTCAGCTCAGATTCAATCGAGGGCCGGATCTTCATTCCTCTGAAGAGAACAGGATCATTCGTGGACCAGAGTATTCCGTTCCTGTACTCTGAAATCGATACTTTCCTGAAAACATTTTCGAACGGTTCTCGCGATGTGCTGCGGAGCTGCTCCGGAGCCTCACCGCGGAAGAGTGTCCTTTGGCTTGCCGACATGACGATCGCGATTGAACCGACCGGCTGAGCCCCCTGACCGAGAACATATCCCCACTCCCCATAATACTTAATCGTCCCATCTGACACTTTCCGGTCGACAACGAGAAGCGCCTCTTCCTCCTTTTGGAAGAGTTGCGTCAGAAGCTCCATTTCTTCAAAGGAAGTCAGTCCGACCGAGAAACGACTCAATTCCTTCCCAAAAGGATCGTACACAACCAGAGCAGAATTGTACCCTTCTTTGCTCATCAGCGTCTGCGCCCAGAGGCCAAATGCAAGATTAGCGGAGGCCGTTGAGTCATCCCTTTCCATCGCAAGTTGATCAATGGCTCGTCGGGTAGCGCCCCGCAGGCTCTCTGAGACGACAAGCGAGAGCCAATTGTCGACAGGCCGGAGAAGTTCCTCCGCCAGAAGCTGACCACCTTCGCGCTCTTTTTCATGGATCTTTGCATTGAGAGCGGGGACCGAGAAGCCGTAGGCGCAAACGATGAGGATGGCTGTCGCAATGAAGGGACGCCCCTTCCAGGGCAGCCATGTGCGATCCCGCACCTCCCAGATGAGGAGCAAGACCAACCCCAACGCGAAGAGCAGCAACGGCAGGTAGACGGGAAGTTGCGGGGGTTGATCCAAAGCGAGGTAGGCACCATAGTCAACGAGGAACACGGCGCTGATCAGTACAACCCGTTTCCAGAGCAGCTTTCCGTCTCGAGCCACTCCTCCCATGAACTGATTCACAACAATACACACGATTCCACATACTGCACCAAGAGAGATCGTGAGAATGAGAATGTTCAGGTGCATGGAAACCATCGTCAGGTTGGGCAGAAGGGACATTGGGTCCTGATAGCGGATGGTAGAATCAAAGACGAAACTTCTCATCGCCGCTCCGTAACCTCGGACCAGCCATTGAAACGCGAGCGGTAGGAGCACAACGACAGAGTAGCCAAGGAACGCTCTCGCACGATTTGTCGCTTGATCGCTGTTGCGAGAAGATCTGGACCAATTGATGGCCGCTCGTAGGAGCAAGAGGATCGTGAAGAGGAGCGTCACAGCCGAAAGGGTGAGTTCACCAAGTGACGATGCGAGACCAAGTGGAAAAGGGGATGAGTGAACGGCTGGATCGAAAAGGAATCCACCGACGAGCAGAGATGGAAATCCGACGTATCGCCACCCGATTCGAACAACCCACATGAAAAGAACCAGAGTGGCGAGTGTGAGGGCAGGCTTTCCCGCTCTGCCGACCCAGGCGAGCACAAGGAATGCCAGAAAGCACATTCCAGCGGCGGCAAAGAAGCTCTTGCCTGAATCGAAATAGCGATCTGCCTTCTGATTCTCAGCTGCAACTGTCGGGAGAGGCACAACGGCATAGCTGAGCAATTTTGCGCCGCTATCATTCAGCGGTATGGCAAACGTCGACTCTCCGGCTGTGTCGCGGGGTGCTATCTCGGATACAAATCGTATCGAAAGACCCATCTCCTGCAACAGTTCGTCCGCAAGGCTCCTGCTTGAGACAAAACGATTGGAGACCGGGTAGGTGGTTTCCAACGGCCGACTGACAAACACAAGGAATCGCGTCCCGGAGGACGCGAGACCGACCGAGAGATAGCGGTGAAGGCTTGCCTGGGATACCAATACGACGACACTTCTATTCCCGGCTTGAAGCTTCGGGCCATATCCCGGCACCACACTTCGGCCGGACCAGAGAATAATGTTCCCGACCGAATCCACGATGTCGATGCCATAGACTTCTTCGGCATTGTAGCGCGCCAACCGCTGAAACGCTGACGCGAGGCTGCCGGCGGTTCCCTTCTCAACGGCCTGGATGATCTCTTCGTCGAGCCGGATTGCCTCCGCCAGCTGACGCTGGCTTTCAATTCTTCCGTCGAACCTCGACCGGATGGTTTCTGCCAGGTCTTGCTGCATGGAGATCTTCATTCGATGCCAGTCCGTTTCGACGTGAGAGCGCCACATACGTTGACCGGCGAAAAGGAGCAGCAAGACTCCCACCGAACCGACAAAGGCCCACAAGGCAGAGCGCACAGATATTCCGGCGGAAGAAAGTGACATGTCTGCCTACAGATACTTAGTAAATATTGAACTGGTTGATAACCCACCGTGAGTCCTGGAACCGGAGAGAGACATACACCTGAGCCGATTCCCTCCTTCCTCTTGAAATGAAGGTGAGGCGACCGGTGGCAAAAGGTGTGGACCCGATATCGTTGAATCGTGAAAACTCTAAGGCGAGAGATGTCCGACTCGAGCAGTATCGCTGAAGAATGGACACCGTCTGATTGGCCGAGAAGTAGCCGCTCTCACCCCCCGGCATGTTCACAAAGACTTGCTGGGCGAAATGAGTTGAGACTGAGGAAAGAGATGAATGGACTATGCTCTGCTCAACGACAGCGAAGAGCTTTCTTGCTTCTGCCTGGTAGGGAGTCCGACTCTGCAATTCTCTCGCGATCGCCGGCGCCTTCCTGGGCAATATTCGTTGGCCGGGCAACTGAGCCTCTGTAGATTGGAGACCAACAAGGATGGCCATCAAAACCAAAGCAGTGGATCGCATATGCGGAGACAAAGTATCAGAAAACGCAAATAAAGTCAACCAACGAAAAATCCCTTAAACCCGAGATAGGAGTGGTGTTTTTTTGTATTTTGGGAACGTTGACTGCGATCTACGCGTCAAAGAGAGCAATAACGGGCTTGTCCGCTGCTGCTGAAAGAGACGATGCAGTCCACGACAGCCATCCTTTTTCAC
>QYQB01000177.1 GCA_007280275.1 bacterium
AAGTCAGCGTACGATGGCGAGAGCTCGATTCCAAAGAAGGTAGGACAGCCGTCGCCGATCAAGCATGTGTTCTACATCATCAAGGAGAACCGGACGTACGACCAGGTCTTCGGCGACATGCCGGAGGGAAATGGCGACTCTTCGCTCTGTCTGTTTGGTGAAACCGTCACACCGAATCACCACAAGCTTGCGAGGGAGTTCGTGTTGATGGATAACTTCTACGTCAATTCGGAAGTAAGCGCGGATGGGCACAACTGGTCAATGGCAGCCTACGCAACGGATTATGTAGAAAAGACATGGCCCACACAGTACGGCGGTCGTGGCGGCGAGTACGACTTTGAGGGAACTGAACCAACTGGCAGGCCGAAGGCGGGATTTTTATGGAGCGCCTGCGCGCGGAAGGGGGTGAGCTTCAGAGTATATGGCGAGTTCATCGACGCTGCCACCCCCGAAGGAAAGCCTGCAAAGCCGCGTGATCCTGCCATCGGGAAAAACTTCTCAACGACTTATCGCGGGTGGGACCTTGATTATTCTGACGTCGACCGGTTCAAAGCGTGGGAGAAAGAATTTTCAGAGTTCGAGAAGAACGGCAGACTTCCCAGCCTTTCTATTATGCATCTCCCGAATGACCATACGGCCGGAACGCGCAAAGGTGCGCTGACGCCCAAGGCATACGTGGCACAAAATGACCACGCACTCGGCCTCATCGTTGAACGTATATCGAAGAGTCCATACTGGAACGAGACCGCCGTCTTTGTAGTAGAAGATGACGCTCAGAACGGGCCGGATCACGTCGATGCCCACCGCTCCGTGGGACTTGTCATCAGCCCGTATACAAAAGGAGGTGGAGTTGACCGCACGTTGTACAGCACGGCGTCGATGTTGAGGAGCATGGAACTGATTCTCGGCATTCCGCCCATGAGCCAGTACGATGCAGGCGCCACGCCGATGTTCAATGCGTTTTCGTCGAAGGCTCAGCTGTCACCGTATGTCGCTGAGAAGCCGCGCATCGACCTGAACGAAAGAAACAAGCCCGGGAGCTACGGACAATCGCTGATGGAGAAGTTCAATCTCCGACGCGAAGACGCTGCACCCGACCGGCTCTTCAACGAAATCATCTGGCAGTCGATCAAGGGGACGCCGATGCCGGCCCCGCGTTATTCAATTTTCTCACGGGCGTCGGTTGTGGATGATGATGACTAATGCCATCTCCAATAATTCGTATTGAATGTTTCAACGCAGAGGCGCCGAGGACGCAGAGAACCGCAGAGAATATAGTCGATACCTCTGCGTACCTCCGCGAACTCTGCGTCTCCGCGTTGAGAACCAAGAACAAAGAAAACACAACCTTGATTTCTAGACCCGGTACTAGGCAGCAAGTGCGTCGGAGGAGTGTCCACGTGAGAACGATTGGTGCAATACTCCTCCTCATTCTTTTCCTGACCCCATGTCGTTCCGGCGGGCAGACGAATGCCCAATTCGACATTTCTCTCCGTGTTGACTACTCCTCAGCGGACGAATTACTCGATTTCTTCGGTAGGAAAGCAAACAACCCCGCGAGGGTAGCAAAACAACAGGGAAATCAAATCGCTGCCAGGACGAGCCTCTTGCTTGCCCGGACAGAGCGGCCGGGTGACGATTTTGTGCGTGCGCTGGAGTTGGCACGTGAGTCCTTCAAGAGTATGAATGACATCTACGGTCTGAAAATGACGATGTCACGCCTCGACGAACTGAAGAAACTGCTTGCGGAGACGAAAAGAAGGCGACTGGACACGCGCGTTGTCGCCACGATTTCATCGTTGTTCCCCGCGGATGCCAGCGTCTCACTGACAATTCCGGTATTTGTCGTGGCCATGGGAAACGAGAACGCTGCCGCGTTTGTCCGGCGTGTTGTATGGAGGGATAATACCCCGGTCTTTGTCGGCGATGACCAGGGTGAGCAGGTCATTGTATTGAATCTCGCAAGATGTTTGATCCGCGGGGGAGACGTTCAGCAGGAGTTCGTCCAGGTTCTGAGCACGCTTGCTCATGAATGTTTCCATGCAGTCTTCGGAGCGTACCGTTCCGGTTTCCCTGAAGACACCCTCCCGAGGACACCCTTCTTAGCACTCGCTCATCTTGTGCAGAATGAAGGGATCGCATACCATCTTTCCCGGGAAATTCGGGATGGAGGCGAAGTGCCTCCGTCGAAGTGGTTCGATGCGACGAAACGGGCTGTCGAAACGCTCAATGCCGCTTTTCTCGAGCTTCAATCGCCGGTGCTCACACCGGGTCGCGCGCGTGACCTGATGATGAACTCAAATCTGTCAGGTTCGTTCGAAGGCAATTATGGAGCGACCGCCGGTTTACGAATCGCATATGAGATCGAGAACAGACTGGGGCGGCCCGCATTGACTGAGACAGTCCGCGAGGGTGTGAGAAGTTTCTTCGAGAAATACCGCGAATTGTGCAGGCGAGACAGCAATTTGCCGAGGTTGGATGACAGGGTCCTTCGGGCTTTTCTTCCCTGAATCTGTCTCAAGAAAGACGGCGCGGGAACGACCTCTACTTTTTCTTCGCTGTTTGAGAGAGTTTCCTGAAGCGCTTCAGCTTTCCCTTGATTGTGGCGAGGAGGGTCTCGTCGGAGAACGGTTTGGTGAGATAGTCATCGACCCCGAGTTCCTTGCCCGTCCGGATGAGCACTTCGTCCGTCAGGCCGCTCAAGAAGATGAAGGGAACATTCTGCAGATGGTCCATCTCCCGGACTTTCTCGTAGAAGGTGAAGCCCCCCATCGTGGAGGTTTCAAGGTTGATGTCGGAGATAATCATGTCGGGAATGTTCTTCTTTAGGTACGTGTAGGCATCGTCTGACGTTGAGAATGCGCGGACGGTGTAGCTTGCCTCGCGGAGGATATCGCTGACGAGGTTCAGGAGCTTACTGTCGTCATCGATGACCACCAATGTCGCGGGCTGGGGGCCCGATCGGGTTTCCGAGAGGATTTCGGCTTCGAGCCTCTCAGAATCCTCAGGCGGGATCTGAAATCGCTTCCGAATGTCGGAAAGTTCGGAATAACGTTCGGGGGTGATCGTACCGGAGGACGCTGCCTGGCGGAAGGCTTTCACGCAGGCGTTAAATTGCACCTGCTTTGACAGCCGCGTGTGTTCCTGGATTGTGATGCTGAGTTCCATCCGGAGCTCTTTGAGCCGCTCCTCTTCGAGGGGGGTAAGAGCGCCGTCATCCCACGCTCGTGTAAGCTCGTTTTGATACTGCTCCATCCGCCCGGATGTTGGAGTGGCGTTTGCGAGGAGTCTGCGCTCCTCCTCTTCTTTTCTCTGCACATCGGCTTCCAGCTCGCGCAGTTCCTGCTCAAGCTCCTCCACTGAACGAACCGGCGGGGATGCCGGTGGTTGCGGCGGAGGCTCCTGCACCTGCCGAACCACCTCTTGCCGTCTTGCCGCCTCATGGTTCCGGCGAGCTTCTTCAGCTTTCAGCCGGGCTTCGCCGTCACGTCTGCTCGCTGCTTCTTCAGCGGCTTTGCGGGTTTGTTCCTGCTGGCGGTGCTTCTCGTGCTCCTCTTTCAGATAGGTGAGTCGCTCTTCGTAAGCGAAGATGTAGACGTTCTTTGGGTCGGTTTCCTTCGCGTGGATGATTTCCCGCATCGCCTGGTCGACCTCGCCCGCGCGAATCAAATGATCGACGCGCTTGAGGATCTCGCTCACCTTCTTCTTGATGTCATCTCGAGGTGTCAGTTCGGTCATACAGGCGATCGGCGTTGATGGGGTTCGTATCGGAAGATCACGCGAAAAGTAACCAACAGTTGAGGCAAATGCAAGAATGTCGACACGCACCCATCGGCAGAATGGAAATTGGTGAGCGCAGGTCCGAAACAGGACGGCTCGCCTCAAGCTTCACCTTGCTTTTGTTTTCGGTGTTGTCCATATTGAGCCGTCCTTCAGCGATTGTCGTTCTCGACACTAAAAGACCTCTCACGGTGACCTCATGGCGCAACCCCGGGATATTTCTTCGTTCTATCCCATCAACAGACAACAGTTCGAAGAGTATCAGAGCAATGGACACATCTTTCTGAAGAACGTGGCTGCTCTGAGCGAAGTGGGTGAGTCCCGCTCGCTCATTACAGGAATCGTGGACGCGGTTGCACGAGAACGGGACACGCAGGGGCGCATTTCAGATTATGGCAAGATGTTCACGCAAGTCACCAACGTGTGGCGGAGGAGTGAGGCCGCCAGGCAATTTGTATTCGCAAGGCGCTTCGCTCAGATCGCGGCCGATCTGATGGGCGTCAGCGGCGTCCGCCTGTATCACGATCAGGCGTTGATCAAGGAACCGGGCGGCAAACCGACTCCGTGGCATCAGGACTACTACTACTGGCCGCTGGACACGGAGCACACGATCACGATGTGGATGCCCCTCGTCGACGTGTCCAGTGAAATGGGCTCGATGAGCTTCGTACGCGGTTCACATGTCAACAGCGCCTTTGAGAAGCTCCCCATCTCCGAAACTTCCCAGGAGTACTTCGAGCGGATTGTTCGTGAACAGGGGAGCAAGGTGTGCAGCTACGCTCTTAAGGCAGGGGACGCAACATTTCACTCCGGGCGCGCTCTTCACTCCGCCCATGCCAACGCAAGCGCGCTTCGAAGAGAAGTGATGACGATTATCTACTACGCCGATGGAACTCGTATCCTGGAACCCGACAACGAACATCGGAAGGTCGATATGGAGGTCTTTCATCCGGGTCAGAAACCCGGGGAACTGGCTGCAAGTGAGTTAAATCCGCTCCTCTTCTCCCGACCATAACGGGCAGCACGGCCTCGATTCCCGATTCCTGTACATGTGGCTAATGTAGTATCTCGGAACAGACTTGAGAAAAGCACACGCCCGTCGTTCCTCGTCTTATCTTGAGATGTAAGAGGCCATGCGCTGGCTGCAAAAGTCCCCTCTGTGGGCAAGCTGGCGTGTCGGGGAGAGGGGATATAAGGGGTGTGTGCCGTGTTCTTTCACTTCGCTCGTCAAGTGCACACACCCCTCTGCTCCCCTCTCTCAACCCACTTCCCGCACACGAGAGGGGACGCTTAATTCCCGTTGTCGCGCCTTCGTTTTTAGAAGCACTGATAGTCCCCTCTGTGTCAAAGCTTTCCCGTTGTGGAGAGGGGATGAAAGAGCGCGTGGTTTGCCTTTGGCGGAGATTTCACAAAGAGTCAACTATTACGACCGTTGTGATCCGTCTTGCGATAGACAGATTTCAGCCGCGAGACTCATTCAAAGTACATGCGAGACGCGACACTGGAAGTTTGTTGAAAAGCGAGTTTCACAGCTGAAAGATGAACCGCCAAGGCCGCCAAGAACACGTCAAATCTAAGATTTCAGAGCGAAACAACATCTAAATACTTTCTTGGCGCTCTTGGCGGTTTGATTTTTCAACACGGTGTTGGTGCGCGCCCTCCCCGGTCTGTCCTCCCGATGATCCCCAAATCACTCGCGCGCAAGATCCATCACTGAAAGGTACGTGAGGCGTGCTATATCCTCAAGGATTTCCGGTGTGATGTAGTCAATCTTGTCCTGAGTTGTATGGTACGTGGCAACCGGAAGCGGTCTTGCACCATAGGCACCAATTCCAATGGTGGGGATGTTTGCCCATAGAAAGTGCGCGGCGTCCTGCCTCGGTCGACCAAGGTTCGCGGTCGAGTCGGCCACAATGGAGCGATGAATGTACTTTCTGTTGTTTCGGTCCACCACCTCCCAAAGCTGAGGGTAATTCTTGCCTGCGCCGACGCTCAGTTTCTCTCCCCGGCCTATGCTTTCAAGGTTGATGAATGCCTTGACACGCGCATTGGGAATCGGCGGATGGGCGAGGTAGTATTCCGATCCCTTGACGCCCTGCTCTTCGGCACCGAAAAGAATGAAGAGAACGGATCGTTTCGTCAGACCGGACATCTGTGTGGTCGCCTCCGCACACCCAAGGAGCACAGCCGCGCCGGAAGCATTATCGTTCGCCCCGGGCATCAGCAGGTGATTCTTCCCGAGGTGGTCGAGATGAGCCCCAACGATGATGACTTCGTTCTTCAGAGCGGGATCTGACCCTTCGAGATATGCCAACACGTTTCTGCCGATTCCTTCCGGGTGATGTTCAGTCGTGCATCGGATTGTTGCTGTTCTGCCTGTTGAAAAGGAAACGGGCGTGAGGTTCCTCCGTATTCGCTGCACCAACGTGTCGCGTAGTGTTCCGGTCCCGAGAAATATGTCATTGATGACGTTCCTCCCGACATAGGTAATGACCAATCCCCTGATGAAGACACAATTGGGATTGACGATATGATAATTGTAAAGGACGCCGGCTACGCCGTGGGCAAAGGCATTCTTCATCTTGTAGTCGTGAAAGGAATACGGACGCCACTTCCTGAAGAGCGCCGGCTGCTTGTCGGGAGAGATGGGTATCTCCGGCTCCATCATCACAATCTTCCCTCGTACGTCGACATTGTGATAGTCATCGTACCCCAGTTCCGGGGCGGTGATACCGTAGCCGACGTACACCACATCCGACGTCACGCTCCCCGCGTCCGATGTTGAGCCGGGATAGAAATCATCTTCGTATCTGTACGATTTCCGCAGCGTGTCCTTTTTCCCTACCGGAACACGGATCGTGACTTCTCCACCATCGAGGACAAGTGTGTAGGGATTTGGGAAATCCTGGAAATAGGATCCCCGGTCACCCAACGGCGTCAGGTTCCACAGCTTGAACAAATCCGCCGTCCATTGAGCGGCGTCGTCGTACCCCCGGGTTCCCGTCAGCCGCCCCTCGTATTTCTCCGATGACAGGTCTTTCACATAGTTGAAGAGTGTATTACTCGAGATACCATGCATCGATTTCAGGAGTGCTTCTTCAGAGAGCACTTTTTGCGCAGACGGTTGCTCCTGAG
>QYQB01000288.1 GCA_007280275.1 bacterium
AAAAAGGTGAGTACGACATTTCACGGTGGCTACTTTGCTGCAAATAAGCAGTTTCTGGACCAACTGCCGATCCGGACCATCAATTTTTCCGACTCCTCCGACAAATCCCGCCACGACAAAATGGTGCAGCTCGTGGAGCAAATGCTCTCACTGCACAAGCAGCTTCCCGCCGCAAAGACGGAACAAGAGAAGACCGTGATACAGCGGCAGATAGAGGCAACGGACAAGCAAATCGATCAGCTCGTGTATGAGCTGTACGAGCTAACTGAGGAGGAGATAAAGATTGTGGAGGGGAAGGCATAGGGAATCTTCTTGTTGGCAGGGCGAATGGCAATTTCGAGTGGGGCGAATTGGGAACGTTCTTGTCAGGGCGAATCGCAATTCGCCCCCACAGTTTCAGCAATTCGCCCCACCAATTCACCTCAGCTATTCGTCCCGCCAGATCACTTGAATTCGCCGCATCATTTCGCACCGACAGATCGTTTGAATTCGCCCCGTCCGTTCGCGCCGCTTGAGCCTGCTCGATCATTCGATTGGCAATTCCCGTATCACCCTTGATTCTGGCTGCCGATTCTGCTAGACTCGGATTCCTGAGTCAAACACGGAAGCCAGAATCAAACATGAAGTACAACCCGCTTGTACATCATCGCCGATCAATTCGCCTCAGGGGATATGATTATGCACAACCGGGCGAGTACTTCATCACCTCTTGCACTTCTGGACGGGAACATCTTTTTGGCGAGATTGAAAACGGAATCATGAAGTTGTCGGAGCTGGGGAGAATCGTGACGGAAGAATGGCTGCGGACACCCACAATTCGATCCAATGTCGAGCTGGATGAGTTTATTGTGATGCCCGATCATTTCCATGGCATCATCGATCTCCATGCGGAACGAAATGGCGAACATGAACAGGATTCAAGCTGTGGGGGCGAACTGCAGTTCGCCCCGACGGTGACGCCATTTCGTTCTCCATCGAAAACGATTGGCGCGATCATCCGAGGATTCAAAGCTGCAGCGACAAAACGAGCAAATGAACTGCGCAAGACCCCTGGACTGCCTCTCTGGCAGCGAAACTATTACGAGCATATTATCAGAGATCAAATGGAATTGGACCGGATTCGCGAATACATCTTGCTCAATCCAGCGAAGTGGATGGATGAGGAGGAGATAAAAGTCGTGGAGGGAAAAACGTAACCCGAGAGGTGCGTGGCACTTCCCTGAGTATCCTCCCGAAAGTGCCACGCACCTTCACGCGCAATTTGTAGTGGCGTCAGGTGTTCTATTGATTGTACCGCCCCTTGTAGGCTTTCCTCAGTTCTTCAGCCTCCTTTGGACTCAGCCCTTTCATCCAGATATGCTCGTCCTGTGTCAGGATCTGGTTCACGATTCTTTCGTACTTCTTTTTCATCGCCGGACTTCGTTTTGCTGCTGCCTCTATCACTTGCGGAAGGAATTTCGTGTAGTAGTGTTTGGAGACTTCATACATACCATGCCAGTGCGTATAGTCGGGTCCCATCATGGCCGCACCATGCCGCGCGCGACGACCCTCGTGGTGCCAGAGCTCGTAGTAGGTCCATTGAAGCTCATGTTCGAATGGAGCGTTTGCCTTCAGGACTCCATCTGCCGTAAGATCGGCCATCATCTTTGCTGCCGGCTTGCCAAACTTGTCGTTGAACAACGCCACAAGGTCGTCGAACTGCTTGTAGAAGTTGTCGACGTGCGTATCGCTGTGACAGTTCAGACACATGCTCTTCATGGTCTTTCGCCTCTCCTCCCAGGTGACGATTCGCTCAACCTTCCGATCGACATTCTTCGTCACAAGTTTCTCGTTCTCCACAACCTTTTCGATCGTTTGAATCATGTCGCCGACCTTTGGCAGCGCCCGATCGGCCGGATAGTCTTCCTTCTCTCCATCCTGGAAGAGCACAAGGTTCTGCTTCTTGCTGATTGCGGGGCGAAGCGTCCAGCTGATCCGTTCTCCGACATCGTGTGTGTTTCCCGAGACAACACCCGTCGGACTGTTGTAGCTGCTGATATGACACGTCGCGCACGTCGGGGCCGCGGAATAATCCTTCCCCAGCACCCAGTCGCCTTCTTTGTCGAGAGCCATCCGATCGCGGTTGGCATGGAAAGCAATTCCGTGCTTCGACTCGTTATAGATCTCTATCTGTGGATGATCGGGTCCCATATGACACTTACCGCAGTTTTCGGGTGAACGCGCGAGCTTCGCTTCGAAGGAGTGCCTGGAATGGCAGGCGTTACAGGAGCCTTCCGATCCATCAGGATTCATGCGACCCACGCCGCTATTCGGCCACGTTGCCGCATCGATAACGGGTATTCCCTCCGGCCCCTTCTTCACAATGTGTCCCTCCTTGTCACGGACAAACTTGACGATCGTGCCGTGACACTGCCAGCACCCGTTCACTGCGTCGGCGTTGTTGCCCGGCATGCCGGCTGCTCTCTCCGCTAAAACATTGTCCAGGCTTGCCAGGATCTGCCCGGCTTTTGCGTGATGACTTCGTGCAAATTGCTGGAATTCCTGATCGTGGCACCGCGAACAGTCTTTCGGAGTAACAAGCACAGCGATCCGGGCGCCGTGATGATCCCAGCTGTCGATATCCGTCTTCTCCGCACCATGGCACTCAAGGCATCCGACACCGCTTTGCGCGTGACGTGACCGTTGCCACTCCATCACAAGCGCGGGAGCAAGCGTGCGGTGGCAAGCGATACACTCATCGCTCGGATCGGAGGACTTCGGCTTTGCCGCATCCTGAGACAGTGCGGCATCGAAGGTGCTGAAGAGAAGCAGAATAATGGGAATGATGATCGACTGAAGGAAGGATACCCGCTTTTTGGGGTGTTTCATGGCAACCTCCTGATGTGGTTGACTGTTGTTTGAAGTCGGTGCTCTACATCCGTTTCATGCAGAACGTTCGGTATTCCCGGAGGAACGCATCCTTGTATGTTTGCTCCATGCCCAGCGCAATGTAGTTACCATAGTCCTTCGCGAGAGCGAGAAGCTCCGTCTTCAGTTCTTCGTCGCTGGTTTTTCCGGATGTCTGGGCGTTCCTGAACATCTCCTCCAACCCGAGGATACCGGCTTCAGAATCTCCGACTTTTGTGATGCGTGTGATAGGCTTGGCGCAACACGATCCCATGGCGTTTTGCCTCCTCGTTTCATTTTGCAGTTGAATCCATTTGCCTCTTCGATGAACGGCTTGAATTGAATCCATTGCACTACACCTCATCTCAAAAATGCCTGTCACCCCCGAATGTTCCTATCGGGGGTCCAGAATGCGCTGCCTGGATTCCCCGCCAGAACGCTTGGCGGGCTGGCCGCCTAAGGCGAGCGGGAATGACATTTGTACCAAGGATGGTGTTTTTGAGATGGCTTCTAGTCTCAAAATGCCGTGTACACGTAATACACCCCGGCAAGGACCACAAGCGCACCCGCTCCCCGCTTAAGGTACGTCGCGCCTCTTGACTGTTCTGTCCAATTGAGATACTTCTGGACTGTTCCCGCTGCGCCTCCGGCTAGGGCAATAACGGCACAGTGCCCGGTCCCAAACGCCGCGATCAGGGAGAAAGCGCGCATCGGGTCCGTCGACGCTACGCTGAACACAACGCCGAGCACCGGCGCCATATAAGCAAACGTGCATGGACCAAGCCCGATGCCGAAGATGAGACCCAGAAGCAGCGCGCCTTTCCATCCCCGGGCAAACGACGCTCGCGGGACAATTCCGCCCCATGACAAACTGATGATGTCCATGAGATAGAGACCGACGATGAAGAACACGCCGGCCACGATGATGTTGCCCCACACGCCGACATCCCCCATCATTCGTCCCGCCGATGCTGTGATCGCCCCGATTAATCCGATCGTGATGAGAATACCGAGGGCAAAGACGAGAGAGAGCGAGTACGAACGCTTCATCCCTTGCTCTCCCTGGCTGCTGAGATATCCGATGACAAGAGGGATGCTGGAGAGGTGACATGGACTAAGCAGAATGCTGACAACGCCCCATCCCAACGCGGCTACGAGCGCGATTCCAAACTGCTGACTCAGAGCTGTTGTCAACCATGTGAAAAGGCTGTCGAGCATACATCAGCCCCCTGTTTGAATTTTCAGCCCCTGCTTCTGAAGAAGCTTATCGATCTCGGCTTCGGGATAAAACCCTTCGTGCCGAAAAAGCTCCTTGCCAGCGGCATCAAGGAACACTTGCGTCGGAATTAGCTTGATACCGTACTGTTCCGCGTATTTTCGCTGATCAGGCTTCCAGACGTCATAGAACACCACTTTGACCTGAGCACCGTACTTTTTCTCAATGGCCTTCATCACCGGCTGCATCTGCCGGCAGGGAATACAATTCACCGAACCAAGCTCAACGAACGTCACCAATGGCTTCTTTTCGGGCGGGACATTCTTTTCAGCTGTCGCGGATTTCTTTTCTTGTGCAATGATAGATGCGATGCCGAAGAGGGCGATAACGAGGGCTAAGTTCAACAGCCTTATCATGGTGTAGTTCCTTTCAGCCAACTGAGTAGTTGTTCATCCTTGGGGATGTTGCCATAGCTCTTCAGGACGCCGTCGACAACCAACCCCGGTGTCATCAAGATGCCGTACTTCATGATTTCTTTGATGTCGGTGACTTTTTCGATTTCCAGGCGCAGCTGATGTGCTTCATCAAGCTGACGCACTTTTTGTTCGAGCGCCTTGCACTTGCTGCATCCCGAGCCTAGGATTCTGACTGTCATTGGTAACCTTTCTGCCTTCGTCTCCTTCGATGTAAGCTTGCCATACAACGGTTCTAGCCGATCTCCTGTTTCGAATGTCGCTAGGAGCGCGGTCGAAAACATCAACTTTGTTCCGCTTTCTGAATCCCGCTTATGAGCGGAATCCAAGAGCGGGACCACGAAGTCACCAACCTGCCTGACGACCTGTCCGCCGGAGTGAACACGTAGGCGGAAGTGCCTCGGCACGCAGGCAGGGACACGAAGAAAATCTTTGAGTTTTCCTCACTTTCAAGAACCTTTGTGACTTTTGCGCCAGAGGCGCATGAGCCTTTGGCTCAGTGCCTTGCCTGCCCCGAAGTTTTCTATTCGGG
>QYQB01000307.1 GCA_007280275.1 bacterium
GTTCACGACATTGGCGACATCGGCTACGGCGAGGCCGGTTGCAGCATCGGTGAAGATTGCTGCCGGCAATGCGCAGATCGGCGTCGTGGGCAGCCAGGTCGCCAATCCGTTCACCGTAACCGTGTTCGACCAGTTCGGGAATCCGTACCCCGGCGCAACGGTGAACTTTGCCGTTGCATTAACTCCGGGCAGTGATCCGCACGCATCATTGACATCGTTGACAGTGGTGACGAATGCGAACGGCCAGGCATCATCAAGCCTGATCGTGGGTCACAAGGTCGGAACGTATGTGGTGGTTGCAAACTCCGGCAATTTGCCGGGAAGCCCGGTTGCATTTGCAGTATCCGGTGTGGCGGGTCGGGCAGCCTACCTGTCGCAGATTTCCGGAAACAACCAATCGGCTCTTGCAAAGTCGTTCTTGCCGGAACGGTTTGTCGTCAGCGTGACTGACACCTTCGGAAACGTTCAGGCGGGTGCCACTGTTCAGTTTGCCATCACTTCGGCGCCTTCGGGTGCGACTGGTCAAACGCTCTCACTCGTTCAGGGTGTGTCCGATTCGACCGGACGTGTGGAGGCGCAACTGAAGCTGGGCGATAGAGCCGGCGTCTATGAGGTTAAGGCAACGTCGACCGGCTTGAACGGAAGCCCCGTCATCTTCACGTCAACGGCCACGATTGCCGCAGCTGTCAGTATTGCCTACACAGCGGGTGACAGGCAATCAAGTCAGGTCTTCACGACTCTTGCCAGTCCGTTTGTCGTGACGGTCCTGAATGCAGAGGGTAATCCGGTTCCGGGTGTGGCGGTGCGGTTCGCTGTCGCCCCGACACCTATTGGTGCGAATGGTGCACTGTTGTCTGATACGCTTGTGCTGACTGACGCTTCTGGCTGGGCTTCCTCGAGGCTTGCGCTGGGCACGAAGGTCGGAGCATACACTGTGACGGCAACGTCAGGCACGCTCACCGGCAGCCCGGTCACTTTCACAGCGACAGCCGTTGCCGGCAGGGCAATCTATCTGTTGCTCGCGGCAGGCAACAACCAGACCGGCCTTGCGGCGAATGCACTGTCTGAACCGTTGACTGTGGCGGTCACCGACTCGTTCGGCAATGCCAAGCAGGGTGTGACCGTGAACTACGCGATCACGAGCTCTCCGGATTCAGCGGTGGGTCAGCTGTTGACGAACACGAGTGGTGTCACCGACGCTGATGGTTTGTCGACAATCCGGTTGACACTTGGATCTCGCATAGGTCTCTATCGGGTCTCGGCGTCTGCGGCATCGCTGCTCGGCAGCCCTGTGGTGTTCAATGTTGCTGCGACGACGATCGTTGGCAGCAATCAGGTCGGTATCGTCAGCAACCGGTTGCAGCAGCCGTTCAGCACATTGGTTCTCGATCAGTTCGGGAAACCGGTGGTTGGTGCGCTCGTGACGTTCACGATCGATAGCATCCCGAACGGATCGTCGGGTGCGTCGTTCAACGGATCGACGACGATTAGCGTGCGGACGGACTCGACTGGTATGGCTTCGGTCTTCCTGACGCTGGGCAACCAGGCGGGTACCTACAGAGTGACAGCATCGTCCCCGAGTCTCACCGGCGGTGCGGTGATCTTCAGAGCTACCGCAGTTTCGACCGTCAGTCAACCGACGATGGTCTACCGTACCGGTGATGCTCAATCGTCTCAGATTCTCACGCAGCTTGCGAACCCGGTGGAAGTGTCCGTTCTGGACGCCAACGGCAGTCCAAAGGCCGGTCAGACGGTTACGTTCAGTATCGTCAGTGCTCCGAAGGATGCGACTGGTCAGCTCGTTTCGCCGTCCTCGGTTACGACGGATGCGAACGGTCGTGCCTCTGCACTGGTGAAACTGGGCAGCAAGGTGGGGCCGTACAGGATCGCGGCAGCATCGACTGGTATCGACGGAAGTCCGGTCGAATTCAACGTCAACGCGATCGTCGGCGCGGCTGCTTCGCTTGTCCAGATCTCCGGCGACAAGCAGTCCAAACTGTTCGCTACCACGCTTGACTCGGCGTTCATTGTTCGGGTGTTCGATCTGGGCGGGAATCCGGTACCAGGAGTCACGGTCCAGTTCTCGATCGACTCGATCCCGAGCGGTGCGACAGGTCAGACCATCACTCCGACCACCGCGACGACCGATGCACAGGGCCGTGCGACGGCGGTGTTGAAACTTGGTGATAAGGTCGGCGTCTACAAGGTCACGGCCTCGGCGTTCGGTCTCGCCGGCAGTTCGATCGATTTCCGTGCACGTGCAACGGTGGGTGTTGCCCGTACGCTGTTCGCCGTCGCCGGCGACGGTCAGACAAAACCGATCGGCGTCGCGCTCGACACTGCGTTTGTGGTGCGCGTGGTTGATCAGGGCAACAACCCTGTTTCTGGGGTTCCTGTTCAGTTCTCGTTCGATTCGACCCCGAACGGTGCGACAGGCCAGCGCCTGACGGTGCTGAACTCGGTTACGGATGTTCTCGGTCAAGCTTCCGCGATCCTGACGCTCGGCACGAAGGTCGGCGCGTACGTTGTCAACGCTTCGTCGACGGCTCTTGCAGGATCCCTGGCGAGATTCACTGCTAGTGCCGGCGTTGGACCTGCTGCAGCAATGGTCTTGACATCGGGCAACGAACAGTCGGCGTTCATCTTCAGCGAATTGGCCGCTCCGTTCGTTGTTACGGTCGTCGATATCGGAGGAAATCCGGTGTCCGGCGCGAACGTCCAATTTGCTCTGGATAGCATTCCGCGGACTGCGATTGGTCAGAGCTTGCGGATCATCAACTCGACGACAAATTCGAGCGGCCAGGCCTCAGCCATCCTGCGTCTCGGCAACAAGGAAGGACGCTATATGGTGCTCGCGACCTCGCCGAACCTGATCGTGGGCTCTGTGCGGTTCGCAGCCACAGCGACCGTCCTCACCGGAGACGTTAACGCGAACAGCATGGTCGACATCGCCGATCTGACGACAATCATCGACAACATCCTGGGCAAGATCAGGCTGACCGGAATTGATTCGGTCAAATCTGACTTCAACAGGGATGGTCGCATCGACGTCGTGGACATTGTCGCAATGCAGAATTACCTCCTGACAATTTCCCCGGCGAATACATCCATCGGCACGCTGGATAAGGATCCGCTGCTTCCGATGAACGTGGCGCTGGCGGCTGGTCATTCGACAACTGACGTGAAGGGCGAGTTTGTGATCGCCGAGAACGGTGTCCGGTTCAACATGACAAACGCCATACCGGTGAAGGGCGCCCAAGTCATCGTAAGGTTCAAGCCGGGTGTCAGCATCGCGCGGCCGGATGTCATATTCGATCGGGCACGTGTTGATTCCTTCTACTATAACATCAGCGGCAACGAAATGAGGATCGTAGCGTACAACTTGCGGAATGTCGTGATCCCTGCAGGTGACGGACCGTTGTTCAGGCTGCCGATGAATATCAGCGATACCAGCTCCATCGAATCGGCTCAGCTGATCGTCAGCAAGGCCGACAACGCTCTCATCTACGATCAGGCGCTTGCCCGCACGGTGACGGTCCGTAAGGCTCTGCAAGGAGAGATCCCGGCATCGTTCATCCTGTTCCAGAATTACCCGAACCCCTTCAACGAGCGGACGAAGATCGACTACGAGATCGCGGATGCCGCGGGCCAGGCGGATGTGGTTGTCCAGGTCTTCAACACACTTGGACAGAAGGTGAAGACGCTTGTTTCGGGAATGCACGCTGGTGGACGGTATACCGTAGTGTGGGATGGAACCGACGACGGTGGCAACAAGCTGTCTTCAGGATCATACTACTACCGTCTGATTGCAGGGTCCTTCATCAGTTCGAAGAAGATGATCATGCTCAAGTGACAAGGGACGGCCTTCCTGATGTTGTCCGACAGTTGACTTGCCCGCCAATGTTCATGGCGGGACTGTCGGACATGGACCCTCTGAGGCTGTCCAAAATGTGGGTCGAAATGCTATTTCGACCACGATGAGGTTCCGAGATCTCCGCCATTTCTGATTTCTTGAAGCAGCAATATCGGTTGAAAGTACTTTTTGGACAGCCTCAGAACTCTTCCTTTGGCTCTTGGAAGGCTTCCCCTCAACCTTGAAAATCCCGTTCCGGTTCGCCGAAACGGGATTTTCATTTGACCGCTCGAGATCCGGCGCTTCGTTGCTTCTCAAATCAGTTCTGCATACTTTGGCGAAGCGAACTACTCACTTCATTACCGGACCCGACATATGACTCTGCAATTTCTCGGAGCAGCTCAGACGGTCACAGGCTCTATGCATCTGCTCACGGTCAATGGACGCCGTGTCCTCCTCGATTGCGGCCTGTTCCAGGGCAAGAGGGGGGAGGCATTCGAAAGAAACAAGAACTTCCCATTTGATGCGTCGGACATTGATGCGGTGGTGTTGTCGCACGCTCATATCGATCACGCCGGCAATCTGCCGAATCTCGTGCGAAGTGGATTCAAGGGTCCGATTTACGCAACGAGCGCCACGCGGGATCTCAGCAACGTCATGCTGTTTGATAGTGCCTACCTCCAGGAACGTGACGTTGAGTTTGTGAACAAACAGCACAAGAAGAGGAATGAACCCCCCGTCGAGCCTCTCTATACTTCGGAGGATGTCGAACAAACGGTAGCGCAAATGGTCGCTGTGCGCTATGGGCAACCTATCGAGATAGCAGAGGGTGTCACGGTCTCGTTCTCCGACGCCGGCCACGTGCTTGGTTCCGCCGTGACCCGCATTGAGACCAAAGAGGCTGGAAGAACCAAAGTCATCGGGTTCTCGGGTGATATGGGCCGAAAGAACATGCCGATCCTGAAAGACCCGGAATCAATCGGCGACGTCGATGTCTGGATTTCGGAGAGCACATACGGCGGAAGAATCCACGAGCCCATCGTCGGGATGGAGCAGCGCCTCATGGAGGTGATCCAAAAGACGCTCGATCGGAAGGGGAAGTTGATCGTCCCCGCATTCAGCGTTGGGAAAACCCAGGAGTTCCTTTATGTCCTCTTTACACTCAATGACGCCGGAAAACTTCCTTCCATACCGATTTTCGTCGACAGCCCCCTCTCCGTCAACACAACTGAGGTGTTCAAGATGCACCCGGAGTGCTTCGACAAAGAGACGCTTCAATACATTCTTCAGAAAGAAGACCCCTTCGGATTCGGGCGGTTGAAATTCATCCGCAGTGTGGAAGAATCGAAGAAACTGAACGACCTCGATGAACCGTGCATGATCATCGCCTCCTCAGGGATGTGCGAAGGTGGTAGGATACTGCACCATCTTGCCAACAACATCGAAAATCCGAAGCACACCATCCTGGTGATTGGATTCATGGCTGAACATACGCTCGGTCGCAGAATCGTCGAACGGCAGCCGCAGGTGAAGATCTTCGGCGAGATCCACCCGTTGAGAGCTGAAGTAGCAATCCTCAATTCCTTCTCTGCCCACGCCGGACAGGACGAACTCGTCGGATACGCACAGTCAATGGACAAATCCAGAGTGAAGCAGACGTTTCTCGTCCACGGCGAACTCGCGCAGGCGCAGCAACTCTCGCAGAAACTGTCAGAGGCGGGCTACGGGAACATAGCAATCCCCGCGAGGGGAGATACGGTGGAGATCGTGGCATGAAGATTCTCGTAACAGGAGGGAGCGGATTGGTGGGGAGGTACATCGTAGACGAACTCGCTCTATCCCACCAGGTCGAAATCCTTGATGTGAAGAAACCGCATCGGACTGATCTCCCTTTTCTGGAAATTGACCTCTTGAATGAGGCAACGGTAAGAAAGCACGTCAGCGGATTCGACGTCGTTGTCCACCTCGCCGGTATTCCTCACCCTCTGAACGACCCGCCTGAAAAAGTCTTTCGGACAAACGCTCTCGGCACATTCAATCTCCTCGAAGCGTGCGCGGTGAACGGCATCCGCAGGCTCGTCTTCATCTCAAGTGAGTCAGTCCTGGGATTCGCCTTCTCCACCACACGTATGTGGCCCGAGTACTTGCAGATTGATGAGCATCATCCTCAGCGCCCGCAGGATCCCTATGGTCTCAGCAAAGTCACGTGTGAAGGCCTCTGCCTCGGTTTCAGTCGGCGAACAGGAATGCAGACAATCTGCCTCAGGCCCCCCTGGATATGGGTCCCGGAGCCGAACGAGATCAAGATGTACAAACAGCTCAGAAGCGAATACCAGAAGTGGTCAAAGAATCTCTGGGCCTACATTCATGTGTACGACGTTGCGAAGGCTATTCGACAATGCGTCGAATCTCCCGGCCTTCCTGTTCATGACGCATTCTTTGTCTGTGCCCCAGAGACCTGGACAGATGTCGAAAGTCGGTCGCTCGCAGCAGAATATTTTCCGGAAACGAAGACTATTGCGCCGTCCCTGTCTGGCAACTTCTCGTTCATCAGCACAGAGAAGGCAAAGAGAGCGTTTGGTTTCTCACCTGCTCATACCTGGCGTGAAATCTTCACACGCTAGCTGTGAATCGCAGGGGGTACAATGAGGGAGGCCGTCCAAAATGTAGGGGCTGTCCCAAATGTAGGTCGAAATGCCATTTCGACCACGTTAAGGCTCCTGAAATCTTCGTAATTGAATGAATCCTGATGTAACTCGAAAGGTCGATAGTACTTTTGGGACAGCCTCATATTGAGATTCAGATATCTCCGATTTTCGTCAACTCTTGAAGCTGCACTGTCGGTGGAAAGTACTTTTTGGACGGCCTCCTGACGTTCGGGGGCTTTCCGATGATCTCAATCCTCTGTAGAGAAAGGCAATGCCCAAACCCATCCTCATAGACACCGACACGGGGGTCGACGACGCCCTCGCGTTGATCTTGGCTTTCCGATCCCCGGAGCTCTCGGTGAAAGCCATCACGACTGTTGCCGGCAACATCGAAGTTCAGAAGTGTACGCGCAATGTTCACCGGGTACTTGACCTTCTTCAGATCCGGGAGCGCCCCATCGTCGCTCAGGGGGCAAAACGCCCGCTTCGTCAGCCGCTTCTCACCGCGTCCGAAGTCCACGGTTCAGATGGCCTGGGCAACGTCTCGAAGTCCCTTCCTGCAGTGCGACCCTTCAAGCCGGCCAACGCTGTTCAAACCATACTCGAATGCTGCGATCGCTACGGAGCGAAGCTGGCGATCGTTGCCATCGGCCCGCTCACAAACCTCGCGCTTGCCTGGAAATCCGATCCGCGCACGATGCAAAAAGCCGGACACGTTATCACGATGGGGGGTGCATTTCACGTCCCCGGTAACACTGGTCCCGTGGCGGAGTTCAACTACTACGTCGACCCGGAAGCGGCTCACATTGTTCTGAACTCTGGTATCCCCGTTACCGTCATCCCTCTGGATGTCACTCATCAGGTTGTTGTGATGAGAAAAGAAATGGAATACCGGGCAAAGCGTCGTGCAAGCACCGTGGCAATGACTGTGCTCAACATGACGCGGGAATACATGCGATACCACATGGACACCCAGGGATTCAACGGCGGGTATCTCCACGATCCCATGGCTGTGGCCGTCGCCGTCGATCGAACCCTGGTGAAAACACGCAAGCTCCGGGTCGACGTGGAAACGACGGGCACCTATACGCGTGGCATGACCGTATCAGATTTCCATGATCGTCGATCCGGGAAGCATCACGCCGTTCAGGTCGCGTTCACGGTCGACCGGGATCGCTTCCTCAGACTCTTCCACGAGCGCCTATGGATGTGAAGAGCAACCCGGGGCAGGCACCGGGAGAACGACGGCCTCGTTCCCGGTTCGTGGGCAGCTTCATGAAGCTCCTCGCAACGGTTGCCTTGCTCCTGTCGATGACGCTGACGTCACGCTCCCAGGAGGCTCTCCGGCCCTCGATGCTCCGTCTCCAGGATAGTCTCCGCGTATCGTCATTGAGCTTCAACCGCGTGCTGAACACCTACACGTGGAATGGGAGCACCTTCTATGATCGTGAGTTCAACGGTATCGAAGTGATGCTTCGGCAGCTCGTTCGCTCACGCCTGATCCGAACTGACCAACAGTCAAATCAGGATGAGTATGACGACAGCCTCGTGGTGGGGACGGAGATAGCGAATCACTGGAACGCGCGCTTGCAGCAGGTGTCGTCGATCGTGTCGGACAATCGGGCCATCGATCTCACCAAGCTCGGACAACATCAGGTTCTGGTCGGCGTAAGGGTCACTCCCGCTCCGAGAGTCTCCGTTGGAGCGCTGGCCGGATACCAGATCGATGCGCAACAAGATGAATTGGACCAGGGATTTTCTTACCAGGCAAACGCTGAAGCCGACGGAATTCGTCTGGAGGAGTTCCGCGGGACTCTGAAGGGGCAGTGGTCTCAGTCGTTGTTGACGCGGCGGCGTCCCGAATCGGCCAATCTCGACGTGTCTCTCGTCAGGGAGTTCGGGGCAGAGGGACGAAACACGATTCTCTTCTCGTACGACCATCTCAGGAGGGAATTCTACACCGCCGCAGACCCGGATGTCCGTCGGGTGTATCAGACGTCCAACAATATCTTCAGGAGGGACGCATCCTCTTACGAAGTCTCTGATCAGCTTGAGTATCATCCTTCTGACCGGATGCAGTTCCTTTTCCGCGCTGGCTTTCTGAATCGCATCATTGACCGGGGATTGAACTTCAGGGTCCTGACGGGGAATTCAAATCCGCTTCTCGATACACGAATCCAGGAGATGCAACTGTACGGCGAGGTAGGGACATCCTATCAGCCCGTCTACTGGCTTGGCGTCGATATCAATCTAACGTATCGGGAACGTGAGGAGAGACACCAGGTAACCGGTGGAGACGGAGCCCCGGCATTGCTTTTTGATCGTCAGCAACGGTCAGAGCGGAGGCTGGAAAACATCGCGAAACGTACCAGCATATCCTCCCAGGTTCGATCGCTGTTATCGGAGTCCGATCAGTTGAACTTTGCAGGATCTGCGAGTATCTTGCGGTACGACACGCCGGACAGCACAAACGTCGATGAGCGCGATGAGTTGCTCATCACTGTTGGGATTCAGGAGATCCATCAATTCAACAGTCGTCTCAGTCTCAGCCTCACCGGCGATGTAACCCTCAGTCATCTGGTATACCTGAAAAGCGTTCAGAGTGCCAACAACAACTGGAATCGCGTGATACGGCTCTCCCCGATGGTCATCTACACCCCGGTTGATGGATTCCGCACCGTCAACCAGGCAGAGGTGCTGGGAAACTACACCGTCTATGATTTCGAGGATCAGGGGGCCTTGACGAGGAGTTTCTCCTTCCGCCAGGCCTTATGGCTTGACTCCACGTCGGTCCGGATGACACAACTCTTGAGTGCAACCTTCGTAGGAGAGATACGGGTCTACGAACGGGGCATTCTGATGTGGAGGGATTTTAAGGAGCGTCCCCAGAACTACTTCGTCGAGCGTACGTACTGGCCGAGGCTCCGCTACGTTCCCACACCGGGCCTTTCACTTGATGTGGGGTATCGATACTTCAGCCAGGACCGCTACAAATATCAAAATGCGGCTCGGATCCTCGATCATCAACTCGAATCATCGGGCCCGACGGTCGCTCTGGATTGGGCAGGAACCGGATTTCAGCGGGTTTTGTTGGAAGGATGGAGTGAAACTCAACAACTTGATGGGCAGGTGATCCGAACAGTCCCAAATCTCTCTCTGAAAGTGAACTTCTCACTCTGATGAAGAAGCCTCCGCGTCCAAAACGAGCAACAACCCTGCATCCACATCCGGCGCCTCATTCGCAGACATTCCATTTTGAGTGTACAGGCGATCCTAAGGAGATCGGGAAAGTCGAGCCGTTTCTGAACCAGGTCAATGATGTCGCAAGGCTGGACGATGGATCGTTCTATCGCCTGTTGGTTGCCGGCACGGAAGCGGTCAACAACGGCATTATCCACGGAAGCAAGAGCGATCCCCGGAAAAAGGTGCACGTCGTCTGCATTCTGGAGAAGACTACGCTGGTGTTCCGCGTGAAAGATCAGGGGCGGGGCTTCAAGCCGGAGGAGGTGCCCGATCCGCTGGAGGAAAAGAACCTGTTGAAGACGAGCGGGCGCGGAATTTTCCTGATGCGCTCGTTGATGGACAAAGTTCTCATCAAAGTCACACCGGAAGGGACAGAAGTCGAACTCGTGCTCGACCTGAAGCACCACGGCTAGGAGTTTCCAATTGTCGGTCGGAACGCTGTTCCGACCACATTGAATGCCTCATCTTCGCCTGCCCCGTGTGCCAGAAGAAAGCCCGACGGCTGTTCGCCTCCGGGCCTTTTTTGTGTCGGTCGGAACGCAGTTCCGACCATAGGGGTCCTCCTTCTTTCCTGCGTTTCCTCTCGCCTGCGATTCTCATCACCTGCTTCCTCGAACGTACAAGAAAAAGCCCGAAGGATTTTCGCCTCCAGGCTTTTCTGCTATGTATCCGATTTGGTCCTTTAGGATCTTAGCGAAGATCCGTCGTCCCAAACATCCTTTGGAAATCCTTAAACGCGTCGGCTGGGAGCACCGGCAGCCCATCTTGTGGGGAGATCTTTCCCAGCGGAGGGGGAATACCAGGTATCTGAGAAACATCCACGAGCGGGACTCGCAACCTGGAGGGGCGAAGTACTGATGAAAAAAAATCCCCGTCCAGCACAGGGTGAACGGGGACTAGATTTTGTTGAAGGTGCTTAGAAGTTGAAGCCGAGATTGAAAGCAAACAGATTGGCACTGTTTGAGTATGTGCCAGTCACTGACGTGACCGGATAATATTTAGCTGCAGCAGAGTAAGCAATCTTCCCGTCCCGATCGGCGAAGCTAATCATCTGATATGCCACATCAGCTCGAACGCTTTTGGTGATTTCATAACCCAAGCCTACCGTGAATTCTATGCGATTCGCATCGGGCAGCATGGGCTCCACGACGGCATCGGGTTGAGGTGTCTTGTCGTAGATGAACCCAGCTCGAAGAGCCAGCTTCTCCATTCTGTATTCGCCGCCCAATCTGATCAAATAAGCATTCTCCCAGTTCTTCACACTGGTCGAAGGACCTTGAAGGGGTGTCGTAATGCCAGCGGCCGGATAGGTTGGGCCCGGGGTCATGTCGAGCTTCAGCTGGTCATATGCGCTCCATCCGACAAACTGGATGTCGCCCTCTACAGTGAAATCTCTTGTAATATTGTAGGCGATGCCGAAGAAGATATTACTAGGCATCGGCAGTGCGGTCTTCCCGGTCCCCCCAGGGAAGAAATTGATCGGGGCAGCGAGGCCTCCCATATCGGTGAATTTTGCGTTCCCTTCGAATTCCAACTTTGTCAACGACCGGTACGATGCACCGATTGAAAGATCAGCAGTTGGCTTGTAGAGAAGGCCAAAATTGAAGTTGATGGCGTTTCCCGTCCCATCCAAATCGACCGTTCCATCCTTGTCCCCAGGTGGAGGGACAGGCGAAGGAGGAATGGGGGTTAATTGCTTGAAAGTTGCTACTCGTTGACGCAGAGTCACCTTTCCAGTAACATAGCTAACCCCAACGCCGATCGACAGCTGATCGCTGAATTTGTAGGCAACAGTCGGATTGATGTAGAAGGTCTGCAGATCTGTCTTCACTGACATTTGGCGGCCATCCCAATCGATGGGCCACTCAGTACCCAAACCGTACGGATTGTACACGCCGATACCCACAGTCAAACCGTTGTCGAATGCATATGATGCGTATACATTGATCGGCGTGAAGGTCTGATCCACCATCTTCGTTTCCTTGCTCCCAGCCTTGAATGTGCTCGAGGGCATGATGACGGTTGTCCCCAGGTAAACCTTGAATCCTTTTTGGAACGCGAGGCCCGCTGGGTTGAAAAACATGGCAGATCCATCCGACGCTTGTGCGACAAAGGCACCGCCCATAGCCAATGACCGGGCACCATGCTCATTTATCTGGTAACCTCCTCCGAACGCCGTTGAGCCGCAAACTATCAAGACAACCAGAACCAAGAAAGTCTTGGTAAGCGACATATAACCTCCTCTGTTGAATGTGTGATGAACTGTAGTTGATTAGTAAGTTGAACTCTCGAGTCCGGTAGTTGGAAGGGATTACACGGTGGCAATCTTAACAAAACCAATTCTCGGAATCAAGGATGAATTTTGCCCAAGGGTCGTCGGAGATTGTCAATTTCGCGAAGTGCCTGATTTTGCTGAGAGTTCTCTCGGGCTTACCCCAAAAGAAAATCTCCAAACATCTGATTTCAGCCCAGATTCCAGAAGCCCGGACGAAAACTCACGCATAGCTACGAAGACACCAAATCAGAAAGAAAAATGGAGAAAAATGATGAAGTTCTCGCACCCCTTGGTGCCTTCTGCGCCAGAGGCGCATGAGCCTTTGGCTCAGTGACTTGGTGGCGACGTTCCTTGACTGACTCTCTAGGACGCAGTCAAAAAGAATGCCCCGGCTTGTTCAAGTCGGGGCACGAGAAACGCCTGGTTTTCAACCTGAGAGCCA
>QYQB01000335.1 GCA_007280275.1 bacterium
ATCGACAACCGAGGCGGTTCTGGACGCCACGAACGATTGGTGATACTCGTCGCCTGCTGCGATGAAAATGATTACCAGGAGAGACAATGTAGCCCAACGCAAAGCCCGCGACTCAAACGATCCGCTTCTAAACGCACGAAAGAGCAATAGTCCCGAGATGAAATACTCTGTCACATGGGCCGATTTGGGGAGGATCATATTGACCACCTCAAGTTGTCGATTCGAAATCGAGGGGGTCAGAAATCGTATAATTCGATCGAGAATCAAGGAGGTGTTATGTGCAGCGAACCGGTCCGTTGACATCAGGAATATGAATCCCATCCAAAGGACGACCGGAAACCAGTACTTTAGAATCACACGATACTTCATTTACATCCCCTTGTGGACCAATGCACTATGCTGATCTCTGCAAATCGAATACACTTGCAGGATTTCTCGCCGGTGCTTATCATTGGGATAAGCGTCGGCGCTTCTCGTTGCACATATCATCCGAATTGAACACTTCACATGCCTCGTTGGTTTCCTGCTACGCTTTTCAGAGACAAAGACTAATTGAGCTGCCTGCCGTTTGCCCTGCTTAATGGTCAATTGTGAACGATCAATTGGCAATTATCCGTGACTTGTGATGCCTGTCATGCCCGGTGACGCCCAACAACACCTAACTCAACTGAAAGTGCTAGTTTGCTATCAGGTTCGAGGCTGGATTCCCCATGTGCACGCGGATACTATCTGTCAAGGCACACATGACCACGCAAATCAAGGATGAAAGAGAATTGCGGTTGGCAGAAGCGGCTTTACGACAATCATCCGGAGGTGTCTCATGATCTTCATTTATTTTGCGTTTGCGTTCCTCATCTTCGTTGCATTCATGATTCGGCATTTATTCGACGTTTTGCAACGGCGGGATGAACAGATTTGCTCGTTGAGGATAGAAATCGCCCAACGACAGGAACGATTTCCCCGGATGAAAGCAGCTTGACTGGAAATCGGTCGCTTGATTGCGAAGAAGAGGCTATATCAAAATCGGGGGACGACTGATCGCACAACGGAAGAGGAGTATGTCAAATCGAAATGTCCGGGACCTGATAGTGAAATTCCGGCACAAGTTTCTTCAAGCAGGGGCGAATCTCGTCTTTATTACCCTCAGCTGCATGATGTCGTAATAGCTCGAGGTATCCCTGCAGAGTTTTGATCGTATTGCCATTATTGGAAGCAGTACCCGAACCTGGCTTACCGTTCTTTAGGACGAAGATCTTTTCGTGATTCGTTCGGACAAAATGCTCATCATCGAGCAGGAGCTCTTCAAACAGTTTCTCGCCCTGACGCAATCCGGTGTACGTGATTTCGATGTCCTTGTGAATTTCCAATCCGCTGAGTCTTATCAAATCGGCGGCAAGGTCGGCAATTTTCACTGGCTCTCCCATGTCAAGCATGTAGACTCCGCCTGCAGCAGCCATCGATCCGGCCTGCAGCACCAATTGCACGGCCTCCGGTATCGTCATGAAGTAACGTCTGACTTCAGGGTGCGTCAGCGTAATGGGGCCACCCCTCGCTATCTGTTCACGAAATATTGGTATGACACTTCCGCTGCTGCCCAGTACATTCCCGAAACGAACCGCGACATATGCTTTCTGCGAGCGGTAAGCTACATCCTGAACAATTAGCTCGGCCACACGTTTCGTCGCTCCCATAACGCTTGTAGGATTGACTGCTTTGTCCGTCGAAATGAGGACAAAGCGCTCGACGTTATGCTCGCTGCTGACTTCAACAACATTTTGAGTCCCGACTATATTGTTCGTGACAGCTTCGCTTGGGTTGAGTTCCATGAGCGAGACGTGCTTGTGGGCGGCGGCATGGAATACCAGCTCAGGTTTGTACCGTTTCATCATTACTGAGAGGCGTTGGCGGTCTCTTACGTCAGCGATGAAGGGTGAAAGTGCGATCTCCGAAGATGAATATGAAAGCTCATTTGCGATTGAGAAAATACTGTTCTCACCGTGACCTAAGAGAATCAACTGCGCCGGACCAAAACGTGCGATCTGGCGGCAGAGCTCGCTTCCAATGGACCCGCCGGCTCCGGTCACAAGAACCCGCCTTCCCTCAATCTGGCCGCGGATACTCGTATCGTCAATACTGACTGCTTCCCGCCTAAGGAGGTCTTCGATCGCCACATTGCGCAGCTTGCTTATGTTGACTGAACCATCAAGCAACTCAAATACGCCAGGTATGATACGAGTCTTGACTCCGGTCTGTTTGCAAATATCGTTGAGCTCACGAATGATTTTGCCGGATGCGGTGGGCATAGCAATAACAATCTGACCAATCTTGTGGTCGGTTACCAGCTCAACGATGTCGCTCCTATTTCCTAACACCTTGATCCCTCTGATTCTCATTCCTGCCTTATGGGGATCATCATCTACGAAGCCGATCGGTCTTAGTCCCATTTGGGGATTGGCCTGCATCTCTCCGGCGAGCATGACACCGGCGTCTCCCGCTCCGACGACAAGGACTGAGGTACCGCTTCGCGTCCCGGAAGCGTTGGTACTCAACCGCTCGAAAACACGCACGCTAAAACGAAGTCCGCCGACGACCAGCAGCGTCAGGACCCCATCGATGAATGGGACAGACCGGGGAATCGAAGAAACCAGGGATGGGTGAACCATCATGAGCGCAGAATAAGATAGCACATTCCCACCGATCACGAGCAGACCGAGAAGACCTATTTTGGCAAGCTCGTCCACGCTGGCATGCTGCCACATCTGCTGATAGAGACCGCCAACAAAAAACAGAAGGAGCTTGACAGCGCCGAACATGAGTATGATCGTCACTAAATCAGCCTGAATCCGGGGGAAGTCTACTATCCAGTCATGCCGTATTGCCACCGCGAAAACTGGAGTGAGGGCAAATAGAAACAGATCAAGCAGAAAGAAGTATCGATTTCGTATGAGATACGAAACCTTTATAAGGCTGGGACTCGATTGATCCTCGATATTCATCCGATTTCTCTTGAGATTACTGAGCAGATGTCTTCTCATATTTCTTCAGCACGCCAATAGTTCCAAAGTTGCCCCCAATTCATCACCCTGAAAAGCTCTCTTGAGCCAATGGAATCATATTACAGGTATTTGCTTCAGTGTCAACGTCCGGGAAATGCGTACAAAACCGTGTCAGTACAAATACGTACAAGAACACTCGGAATATTGCCGCAGAAATGCGGATTTGATGTGCAGATGTGTGGGGTATGCCCTCTCTGTTCGCGTTCATATCATAGGTATTCCTGTGACTACTCAGCCACAAAGTCACAAAGGCACGAAAGATTCAGAGAATAATCCTCTTGATACCTCTTTTGATGAGAGGGACATTGAATTGGTAATTCCACTTGTGCCTGCGTTTGTGCCTTTGCGCCTTGCCCGCCCGACAGCCTGACTCTGTCAGGCGGGCGGGGTGGCTATTTGTATTCTCAAAACTAACTGAGCAGTTACGTATTCCTTACATTTGAGCCATTCCCCGCTCAGACATGGCGTGTCCTCCCTCCTACAGACCGATACAGGATCTGGGTCGGTGTGCTCAATCCCTCCTCGAAAGATGCCTCATCATGTTAATTAGCTCGGCTGGCTTCTGCGCAAGCCATCGCGGAACCATCTTCGCGAAAAAGAGAGGGTATTTCTTCGCCACCCTCCACGTCATGCCAGATCTATAACGGTAGCTTTGTTCAATCTCGTCGCGCAAATCCCGTAAGGCTTCGGCCGAAAGGTGCTTGGTTCGTACGTTGGTGTGATAGCATGTGTATCTTGAGTAGTCGCGCTCGTTGGTGATGAGTCCCTGCTTCAGAAGCTCTTCGCGAATTGGCGTCTTTGGATACGGCGTAAGGATTTGGAAAAGAGGAATATCGACCTTGATGTTCAGCGCGTAGTCGAGTGTCGACCGGAATGTTTGCTCGTCGTCTTCGGGATAGCCGAGAATAAAGCCACCAATGACCATGATGCCACGCTCCCTGAGCTCGCGCACGACATCTGCAGCATCGGTGCTGCTGTACTGCACATCCTTTCTCATCGCAGCCAGCATCTGATCGGACGCTCCTTCGATGCCGAGGAACACCCACTTCACTCCCGATTCAGCCATGGCCTTAACAAGTCCGGGCGTCGATTTGATTCCACGGACGCTCGCTTGAACGCTATAGCAAATGGAGTTCAGCCTCGCATCAACGATCGCATAGCAGATGTCCTTGTATCGGGAGCCATCGAGAGTAATGTTATCGTCCGTGATCATCAGGGCCCGAGCACCTCTACGCTTGGCGTCGCGAATGTCATTGAGAATCCTCTCAATCCCGAACGTGCGATAGGTCCTTCCGTACATCTGATTGATGCTGCAGAAATTGCAGTCATAGGTGCAGCCGCGAGATGTCTCGATAACGTCGGCCGGTATGCCAAACGTGTGAAATCCCTTCCTGAGTATCCTCGCCTCCCGGTACGGTAGTGGAACTCGATAAAGATCGACTGGTTCGCGGCGGGGATTATGAAAAACCGAACCCTCGCTGCGATAGGAAATCCCAGGAACTTCAGAATACCCGGCTCCATCATTCCAGGCCCCCAGGAAATCGGCGAACGACCCCTCTCCTTCTCCCCTGACAATAAAATCAATGTAGCGCATGTCGTCACTCTCCACGATCTCGTCGAAAACAACCGTGGGATGGTACCCGCCGACCAGGGTCACCGTACTTGGATTCCACTTTTTCACAAGCTGGGCAAGGGCGAGCGCTTCTGCATACTGAAAAACCATACAGCTAATGCCCACGACCTCAGGTCTGAGCGAACAAAGCACGCGTTGAAAGTAGGCCCTCGCCTTTGTCCCCTTCAAAACAAGATCAACAACGCGGACGTTGAAGATGCTTCGATCCACGCATGCGGCCATGGAGCAAAGTCCAAGGTTGGGCACCCGCGCCAGGTGCGAGAAACCTAAAATGGTTTTTAAGTTACCAACGAGCAGGACTCGATGCTTCTGTTCCATAACCCATTCATGTCGGAATCGCGCTGGATCGTGCCAAAAGGAAAAATCATTCGAACAAGTTGTATGAAATGCTGACGTCCACGAAGAACCTATTCGAGAAAGAGGGATACCGATTCTCAACCTCATCGGTTTGGTCCAAAATGGAGAAATGCCAGTTGAGAAACAAATACCTGTAAACTTCGCATCGACCTTTCAGTCCCACTTGCGTTTGTTTGAACAGCGGTCCCTCTAGGAATTTCTGGGCCCAGGTCTGACCATAGTGCACCTCTGATGACCCCAATATTCCTTTTCTAATCTTTTGAGCGTACAGATTCAGCGACAGGGATCGTATCCATCGATACTGAATCGATGCGTAGACGATATCGGCATTTTGCCCCAGCCAATGACCCAGTGTATAGCCACTGCTTATGTACGTAGTTGCTTCAAACTTATGAGTATAAACCCAAGGGTTGAGTTTTGTGTATTCAAGTGTACAATCGAAGTTGTTCCAGAAAACGTCGATAACTCTTCCTCCAATCGTCCACGCAATAATATTGGTGTTTTGGTCGCTGAACATCTTGTCAATATTGAGATCATCAATGAAAAGCGTACCGTAAAAAGTCCCGACAGTTGGGAAGGAATACCGAATTCCCGCGAACATTTGAGCATTGTCAGTGTCCCGATTCTGGTGTTCGGCTGATCGGAAAAAAGCCAATGGGAGGAGATACACTGGCTGGAATCGATCGCTGAACACCATCGATTCACCGAGAGCAATATTGAGCGATGAGGTGGGCGCATACTCCAATACATGCGAGGCAAGGTATTTCGACCGGTACACCCTTCGGTAGGAATCAGACTGCTGATCCCTGTAGCTTTCTAGGGAATCAACGACATCCGAATAGAGAGACGCAAGAACGTATGTGAACTTTAGACTCTTCGTAAGATTGACTGCCAGTCTAGCCTGGGGGTAACTGGGCGCTTTCTCCGATAAGACTACATTTCCGGTCTCGCCATAACCCCATCGGTTTCTGAGCTTCTCAAGGAACACTTCGGTTCTGCCCCAGCGAAATCCTAGCTGGGCTTGCGCTTCATCGAAATCGAAGCCTTTATCGCCCTGGTCGTTGCTGATGACAAATCCATTTGTGGCTTCCATCTCCTTCTTCTTGTCCAGAATCTTTCCTCGCTCCAGATTATCGGCGGCTGACGCAAAGAACACCACATGATCGCCCAGATTCCCGAATAGTTTCAACCCGTTCGTCCGCCTAGTGAATCGCTGAGCCTCGTTGTCGGCAAAGATTTTGTATCCAAGGATCGGTTCGACCGCGACCGAGTTGCTCTCATCCGCGATCGATAGAGATACCGCGCTTATCCCTTGCATGAATCGAAAGTGCAGGTCGTCAGCGAAGACAGGATTAAAGCGTAGCTTTTCGAGTCCGACGCGAACGGCGTCAAAGGGGGAATAGTTACTTATGAAATCATGTACGCGTAACGAAGGATCGATAATGGCCAAACGCTCCAACGCTTTATTCCCGGGATAATGAAGGTCGGTATTGAATCGCACAGAGATGGAGTCACCATCGATCTGGGCTTGAGCGGCACTCCAAAGTAGGATGCAAAACAAGGTCACACGTTTTACCATCCGAGTTGACAACAATGCTATTTTCGTGTACTGCCGCGGTCTTGCGGATGAGCAGAAAATGGACTTAGAGTATAATGTATTGGTATTCGATAGCATCTTGAGTAGCAAACGGAACAATAACGCGACGCACTTGGTACTATCAGCAATCATGCGGCATCGCTCAGAACCCACAAGGATATTTGAGACTACTGAATTATCGAGGTTAGCTCTGATTGCTAAATGAGGGCCACAAGAACTCCCCGAGGGAGGACTCATGGTGGCAAGAATGGATGTGCCCGAAGAATTAATAACCTTGCCTTTGAAAGGATCGGAGGATCATCTGATCGAATAACGATTTCGCTCTGCTGCAACCGAAACACCTGTCTCAAAGATAGAATCTAGATGTTTGAGCGATATTTATGAATGGTAAACTACTGCGCTTTGATACCTTAACGCCTAAAAAGTGACGCCAGTGCTGCAATAATCTTCTCAAGATCGGAGTCGCTCAGACTAGATCCCGATGGCAAACATAACCCGTCACGAAAAAGTTGTTCGGAAACACCATCTCCGTAGAACGGACAGCCAGCGAATACTGGCTGTAGGTGCATTGGCTTCCACAAAGGTCTGGATTCAATATTGTGAGATTCAAGCTTCAATCGAATGTCTTCGCGTGTCAGACCGCCCGTCTTCTTGGGATCGACAACAATACAAGTCAGCCAGCGATTTGAGAAGCTATTGCTTGGTTCGTCAACAAACGTCACCCCTTCATACTGCATTAGCGCATTCCTATAGATACGGTGGATTTCTCTTCGACGTGCAATCCTATCACTAAGGACTTTCATCTGACCTCTTCCTATGGCAGCACACACATTGCTCATCCTATAGTTGTATCCAATACTGGAGTGCTCATAATGAGGAGCCGGATCTCTTGCTTGAGTAGCGAGGAATCTTGCTTTGCGTACGAGCTCGTCGTTGTTGGATATGAGCGCCCCCCCACCAGATGTCGTGATGATCTTGTTTCCGTTGAATGAGAGAATCCCCATGGCTCCGAAAGAGCCGACCTTCTTGCCATGATACATTGAGCCGAGAGATTCCGCCGCATCTTCAATCAAAGGGATTTCATATCGGTCTGCAATCTCGATTGATTCGTGCAAGGCAGCGGGTACACCGTAGAGATGGACTAGGATGATTGCCTTGGGTTTCTTGCCAGTAAGGATTCTGTGCTTAATAGCGCCCTCAAGATGCACAGGACTCATATTCCATGTAGACTTCTCGCTATCCACAAATATCGGAATTCCACCTTGATAAACGATCGGGTTTGCAGTAGCAGAAAAAGTGAATGATGAGCAAATCACCTCATCACCGCTTTCGACCCCACACAAGATCAAGGAAAGATGAATCGCTGCGGTACCTGTGCTGAGCGCCGCTGCAGAACGGACGCTCATATAAGAGACCAAATCAGATTCGAATCCATCTACAGCGGGTCCCAGAGGGGCGATCCAATTTGACTTAAAAACATCCCTGATATATTCGAGCTCATGGCGCCCCATGTGCGGAGGAGACAGCCAGATTCTATTCTTCATTATTGCACAATCCCATCTTAATGTTACAGCAATTGTTTCAGTTGTCTAACATCGCAAATCCTAGACGTAGTCAAACCTCTCCATCCGCAAAGATCCATGATTTCTGTTAGTCTTAGCTGGTATCATGCTTGTTTCACCTGTTCTTCGACAATCCTTCCCGTAGGCAACACCGTGCCGTATCAGTGAACGAACACGAACCATCTTGCGGCGAGTTCGAGCATATCAAAGATCAAATGAAGATGAAACAAGCTATCGGCAGCGTGTCGCGTTTAAGCGCAGAATCGCACGTCTAGTTCGTGTCGGGATTTGTGATGCTCGTTGCCTTGGCTCTGCAAGAGTGCCTTTTTCAGCGAGCGATGGCAGCAGGGTAGGCAAAATTGACGCCCTTCGCTATCCCGGAGCCCCAAGGGGTTGTCTCCGGTATGCATACTTCTTACCAACATGATGTCGTGGTTTGTAAGTCAAAGATGGCTCAAAGGCGATCTTTACGCCCTTGAGTCTGTGGCGAATCTTCCTCAATGGTCGGCCCTTGACAACCGGAGGTCCCGATCGGATCCCTAGATAGTCCCCATCCGTCCCCTTAATAGAATGTACTCGAGCGCCTTGCCTAAACGGTTTGCCATTTCTTCCATATCCTCTTCGTCAAACATCTCATTGAAGGGGAGAAGAAATGATCTGGAAAGCAAGTCTTCAGCCTTCGGACAAGTCCCTCTAGGGTAAGATCTTTGAGTGTACATAAGTTGACGACCAAACTTCTTCGGATCTTCAAGTGCCGCAGCACACAGATACAATGGAACAGGATTCGCATAACCATAGGCACATTCAACTCCGAAGTCCTTGGCCAGACAGGCAAGGAGTTCGTCTCTAAATCTCTCGTCCTTGGTAACATACGTCGCGAACGAGTAGTAGGAGTGCTTTGCTCCTTCAAGCACGCGATGGCACCGAACAAATTCAGAGTACGGCTTCAAACGCTCATAAAGGAAATCAGCTAATCGTCTCTTCTTGTTAAGGATTCTGGAAACTCTTTTCAGCTGTGGTAATACTACAGCCGCTTGAATACCAGTGTAGCGATAATTCAGAGATAGGAATTCATATCGCCGGTCATGCAATCCTTTGTAGCGTGTCCATCCTTTGTCTACACTTAACTTGATTCTTTCATTAAGATCGGAATCATCAGTGAAGATGACGCCACCTTCGCCGCTGGAAATGTGTTTGCTCTGTTGAAGACTTGCGATGCCCACTTTCCCGAAGGATCCCACGCGCCGCCCCTTGTATTCTGCGCCATGAGCTTGTGAACAGTCTTCGATCAATGCCACATTGTGTCGCGCGGCAATTCTTGTTAATTCATCAAGCGCACATGGATTTCCGCCGAGATGGACAGCAATGATGGCACTGGTCTTTGGTGTGATCTTCTCCGCGACAGATTCTGGGTCGAAATTGAAGGTGGTATCATCTAGATCGGCAAAAACCGGGATCAGATTCTGGTAGATGATCGGCAAGACGACGCCTATGTCAGTCACCGGCGTTGTGATAACTTCGCTTCCAACCGGCAGGTCAAGTGCTATCAGGGCCGAATGAATCGCACCAGTACCGGAAGAACACGTAACGGCGAATTTGGTTCCAAAAAACTCCGCCATGCTCTGCTCAAGTTCATCCGTGATCGAAGAGGTATATCGAGAAAGATTGCCGGATAGTACAAGTTCTTTGAGGACTTTGGACTCTTCTTCGTCTATTGGCTTAGGATACTGCAAACTGAACTTGTATTTCTTCATATGGTTCCTTTCGTAAATGGCTGTTCAGCAAAATCTGTGACTTCATATGCATCGTGGGGCCGTACTAGAGCACCGTCACATCTACCGATCAACTGCTTGTCCTTGGCAATAGCTCCAAGGGAAGAACAGAACTGAAGGGAACGACATTGCCTGTCAGCAATAAGTTATCAATTGGTAAAAGCTTGAGAAGCACACTCGAAGCCTGGCAAAATCGATCCGCAAGGTCTCACTTATTGGGACAGCAGGAGAAAGAACAATGCCCGCTTGTGCATCAACTCCGTACAACAAGAATCAATGTTAGGCTTGCCATCAAGCGCTGCATCACGACGATCAAGTTGGGCTGTTGCTTATGTTGCATCAGGGTCGAGGGTCCGAATAATGCGAGCCGGGACACCAGCGACAACAACATTGTCCGGTACATCCTTTACCACAGCCGCACCTACCCCCACGATAACATTGGATCCGATAGCAATGTGTGGATGTATGGAAGCTCCAACTCCTATGAGCGTGTAAGAGCCAACGCGTACGCCGCCACCAAATGAAGCTCCACCAGACAGGATCGTAAAATCCCCGATAACGCAGTGGTGGGCGACGATTGCAGATGTCCCCATGAATACGCCGTCACCGATAGTCGCTCCTGCGTGAATTGCCGCGCCCATCTCAAAGATGCCACCCAAACCAATCCTCTCGGGAGAATTCACCATGACCTGTGGATGTATCGCGCGAACAAGTTCCAGTCCTGCTTCGCGAAGACGAGCGGTCATTCGCCCTCGCGTGTGATTGTGCCCAATGCCGACTATACCTCCTTGGACGCCGGCCTCCCTTATCAATTTCGGGATCGCATTCAGGTCCCCAAGAACAGGAAGACCGAGGTACTCTTTTCCGTGCTTTGCAGAGTTGTCATCCAAGAAGCCAAGAATTTCTATGTTGGTATCATGCCGAAGGCAGTGGAATGCCTGAAATCCATTCTCCCCACAGCCATATATGACGATCCTCATGGTGCTCTTCATAGAAGTTGTTATTAACTATCCACACTAGGAATTTGTTGGCTACAATACGAAACGGAGATGTGGTTGGAGACTTTTGGCCTTTTTGAGCCTCACCAGCGAGCAAATCCGACATGCACTTTTGCCAACTCAACACAAGATTCTGCGAGAAGTCCTAAATGGATCACTAGGGACCAGTGGGAGCGAAAACAGCCCCTGAGAGAATCAAAGTTCCGACGTTGAAGCACCTCGCTAGATCCATCGATGCGGATGTATGCTGCACAACCGCCGCGCTCTCCTTCGAATTCCTCTTGTCTGAGCGACTCTGGAAGATCTGCATATTGCGAATTACTTGCCATGCGGAATATGCTGTCAGCGCCCTCCGGACTTTGCATGCCTATGAGCGAGTTGGGGAAACTGAACGGCGAATTTTCCTCCACTTATGTCTAGATGAGCACCGGTGATATAAGACGCTCTCTCTGAGGCGAGAAACATTACTAGTTGAGCAATATCCGAAGTTTCACCCCACCTTCGTATTGACAAAGAATCAAGCAGCCTTTCCTTGGTGGCGGGAGAAGCATCCGCGTAATGATTCAGCTCCGTTGGTATCATTCCGGGCGCATAAGCGTTCACTGTGATATTCCATGGCCCTAGCTCGGCTGCCATCACCTTGGTCAGCGCAACGACTGCAGCTTTTGACGCCGAATACGCGGACATCGAAATAGACGGAATAATTGCAGCGAATGAGGAACAGTTCAATATTCGGCCCCATTGTTGGTCCTTCATGATCGGAATCACGGCCTGGCTGCAGAGGAACGTACCCTTGAGATTGACATCAATATTGTCAGTCCAAGAATCTTCTTCAAGTGATTCGACATAGCCGCCGGGGGCGACTCCCGCATTATTTACGAGGATATCTATTCGCCCGAATTTGTTCCTGGCTTCAGAGATACAGCCTGTGACATCTACTTTCGTTCTCACATCTCCTTCGAAAATGTGCACGAAGTCTCCCCTGTCCTTCATTTCTGTCCTTAAATTGCTCACCAATTCACTATTGTTGTCCATGCACACAACTCTAGCACCTTCTGCGAGGAATGTGGAGGCAATCATATGTCCAATACCGCGTCCTGCACCTGTAACAACTGCGACTTTGTTCTTCAGGTTTATCTCCATTTTCTGCCTCTCTTTCGAGTATTCGTTACGTTTTCTTCTCTGGATTTCTCACCCTTAGCGACCACTGATTGCCGTAGTGAAGTCAGGTCTCAGCCCTGCCGACCTACCAAAATGTGGCTGAACAGCAACCTAAGCCTTCATTGAATCGGCATTTCCATCAGTGTGGAAGAGATAATAGGTAAAAACTCCATATGCGCTAGTATGTCTCGTGAGGGATCTACGCCGGGGGCCACTTCCGAAAGGAGTAGGCCTTCTCTTGTTAGCTCGAACACACATCTTTCCGTGATGTAAAGGACGCGTTTTCTCTGAAGGGTAGCCCTTCTTCCCGAGAAGGTGACATGCGACACCTTCTTTACAAACTTGGACACTTTACCCTCAGCAATGATTTGTATGGAACCATCTTTGGACTCTCCGAGAGTCAGACCATGCGCAGTAAATGATCCACAAAATACTAAGGTATTTGTCGCTTGCACAATATCCATGAATCCGCCCGACCCGAGATACTTGCCGGAGAACTTACTGACATTGACGTTTCCATGTTGATCGACCTCAGCGAATCCCAAAAAAGCGATGTCAAGTCCTCCGCCGTCATAGAACAGGAATTGATCCTCTTGTCTAAGTATGGAGGTGGGGTATGCAGAAATTCCGAAGTCAGGCACAGGATATGGAATTCCGCCGTTGACGCCGCTTTCCAGGGTGAAGAAGAGCCTTTTTTTGTCACCACGTTTTTTGAGAATGGCTACTATATCAGTGGGTATTCCTTGACCAAGATTCACTACTTGATTGTCCTCTAGCTCCAATGAAGCTCGGTGCGCAATCAATGACCTCGTCAAAGGCATCTGGTCAATGAAAGGTGACTCCAACTGGTCAGCAGCCGACTTCCCAATTGGCTCTCCACAATCGATTGGGTCATACACTTTTGAAACACTCTGACGATGTTGAGTCTCAACGTCGGTGCAAATGACAACATAGTCGACAAGATGCGCTGGGATAACGACCCTCTGAGCAGGAATTGAACCACGAGGAACAATCCTTTTCACTTGGACTATCACCGTTCCGCCTGAATTCCTCGCAGCAATTGATGAGGAGAGCCCTTCAACCGATGCCGCCTCTTCCTCGAAGGACACATTGCCCTCCTCATCAGCTGTGGATCCTCGAATGAACACCACGTCGACAGGAAAAGACTCGTACAACATCCATTCCTCATCTCTTATCTTGACAATCTGCAGATATCGATCGGGTGTAATTGAGTTGAGCCTACCACCCTCCTCACGCGGATCCATGTAGGTTTCAATTCCGACCTTTGTCAAAACACCTGGGCTCCCTGAGGCGATTGCCCTGTATAGTGCGCTGATTTGACCTTGGGGAAAATTATACGCCTCGATCTTGTTTTCTAGCGCTAATCTCATCAACTGCGGTATTGTTCCCCAAAAACCTCCGATTACTCTTTTCAACAATCCTGGCACGCTCAAATGTTCTAGTCCATTTGGTTTTGAACTATCACCTTGCGCACTTGAAAAGACCAATGTCAGACCTTTTGGTGAGCCAGTTTCGTCGAATCTCTTTCTAAGCTCGGATAACAATAGCTCGGGTGAAGATGCCCATCTGAATCCGGTACTTACCAAAACACTGTCATCTTTGATTTTCAATATGGCTTGTTTTGCGGTACAAACTTCGGCCATAGCCTAAGTCCTTTAGTTTGGTCTACATCAAGAGCTTCACTTGGATTCCCCGTATAATCATACTATCGGAAAGAGGCCTGGTCATCGCAGACCATGGGCAAAATCCCGTTGATCAACACTTCGAAAGCGCCACCGTTCTTGCGCTCTTCCGTAACATGTGTGGCAAATTCTCCTCCGTCGAACTCATTTTACCGTGACCGACATGCACATGTTTGGTTTCTTCGTTTGACTCCAACTCAAATACGCAATTTAACCTTTAAAAAAGTTTTTTCATCATGTGCGCGGTAAGCCTCTTTCCAATTTTCAAAATCGAAGACATGCGCATCCAGGTGTTCAAAATTCAATTTGGGAGCTACTCGAAGAGCCTCCTCAAAATCCGAGTAGCTGCTTCCGACAGTCCCTATGATCGATTTGTCTAGGCATACCACGCTTTCGAGATTTGCCTGAGATTTTCCATAAGGCAATCCTACCAACAAAATGGATGTGCCGATTTTCGATTTACTAATGACCTCATTCGCCAAATCTAGAACTCCTGTCGCTTCCACAACATAAGAGTAGCGGGCGAAGCTAGTGACAGTGTCACAATGTTCACAAGGAATATCAGCCAGTAGTGCCATGCGTTCAGCATTCCTCTCAATGACTCCTACGCGATGCCCGAGATGATGAGCCAATTGCGCCGACAGATGACCGATAGGACCAGCACCGACAACAAGAACATTGCATACTCCGACCTCTTTTGAGTCTTTCAACCCGAGCCTTCTGAATCCCTTCATCACAACAGCCAGAGGTTCGATGCTCGAAGCACTAATTGGTCTAAGACCCGGGGGGATTTTGTGAACAAAACGCGACTCCAGAATCAGGTATTCTGCACAAGCTCCGTCATAGTTTATCACTCCTACTTCCCTTCGATTTGAGCATGCGGTGAAGTAGCCCTTCAGACAATCTTCACAGACACCGCATGATAGAATGCACTCCCCCACTACTCCATCTCCCACTTCCACATTATCCACCTTTGGTCCCTTCCGGACTACGATTCCGGAGTACTCGTGACCCGGGACGATAGGATACTTTGCCCACCCCGATTTGTAGTATTCCAAATGACCTCGCAGAACTTCAAGGTCGGTTGAACATATTCCGACAAAAGCGACTTTAATCAGGACTTCATTGGGCTTGACAGGATTCAAGGAGTGCACTTTCAACGACGCTCTATTTTCAGATTCGATCTCAAGAACTTTGAATTCATCGTACCGGTAGTTCGAAGCGAAATCCTTCAAGTCCTTTTGTGGGACGGCGATAGACTTTAGATAAGCCTTGCTTGTGCTCCATCGATATCCTAATACATCTCTCGTCGAAACACTGGCTTTCCGCCTTCGAGCTAAAAAGTAATCCGCAGGGATTTTCACCAATTCTCCGACCGATCTCGTCAGAAGCTCTCCATTTCCCCACATCTCGATGTTTTTGGCTGCAATAGCCTCACGAAAACTCCTACGAAATATCTGATCGTTTGTCTCTCGATGGAAATGATAGACCTCCGCTTCTGGCTGATACGCGACCCTGAAACCTTTCGCCATGAAGTGCTTCGTCCATTCAATGTCTTCAAGCCCCGTGAGTTCTTCATTGAACGGGTGATCACTCCACACGGTTCTAAGGATCATTGAATTCGCGTTGTTACTAAAAAAATCTTTGCCCGACTGGATGAGAAATCTGTCTTTGTACGTTCTCTCGAAATCAAGTAGTTCGCAGAAATGCGAATTGCCATCTCCCCTCTGCTTGCCATACACTTTGACGATTGCGCTCTCGCCATCGCGAATGTCGAATGCCTTTAAACAGGAAGCGATCCACCCATCGTTCACTGGTAAAGTGTGAGCAGATAGAATGCCTACATACTCGTGGCTTGCTTCCTTGATACCAAGGTTCAAGGCAAATCCAAATGTGAAAGCACGTTGATCGATCTGCAGTACTTTATCACAATATTTTCTCGCGATTTCAACCGTCCCATCAACCGATCCAGAATCAACCAGTATGATCTCGACATTCTTTACCGTTTGGGAGCGCAAAGCAACCAAGAGTTGTTCAATGTACTTCGACTCATTGAATGATCGAATTATGATGCTGACTAATGGCGCTTGCTCATCAATAGAACAATCTATAGACATGGTATTTCCCTTGGAACGATTCAGAGGCCTTCACGAATAGTTCTTCTTGATATTCTATGGTGGAAATAATCACAGAATCTACGGGATAGTTCGGAAGTCTTGAAGCGTCAACGACATCAACGCCATTCACTTTGTTTCCGTGCTTACTTACATCATCATCGATTATGCATTGAACGTGGAGGTCATTGTCCGCGAAGTATTTGAAAAATGACAATGTCGTATCACTCGCGCCATACAACGCTATGTTTTCGCATCCAAATTGTTTGATTCGGGAGACTAGGTCTCTGAAGAAAAGCTCAGAATGCTTCTGAAGCGCGATCAACTCTAACTGATAGTCAATGTAATGTTTTTTCAGACCGACCGCGCCATTCTTCGTAAGCACGAGTTTGTGATTTTCGCCCTCTATCAATTTTTGGATGAAATCCTTTTCAATCAATTCGTGAATCGTTATCCTTTGCAGCAGAGTAGCCAAGTTCAAATCAGTTGACTCTAACGGCAGAGATATCTGCCGCAGCTCATCGAGCCTGGCTAGTAATTGAAATTCGTAGAAGCGCTTTGTATGTTCGAAGTACTTCCACCGTTGTGATTCATTGCTAGTTTTCATTAGGATAGAACTCCTCGCTTTCCGAACGGCATTTATGACAAAACAGTCAAGGACACTTTTTGAGGACGATGTTTTCTCCCGCTTGAAGAACAATAGCACGTTGATTGGGATTTTCTGTTGCGAGGTAATGGAGAAAATGGTTGGGGTTCTCACCGTTCACTGAGAATAGATCAAAGTGATTGGGTGACACGGTATCGATGTTAAGATATTTGGTAAGCTCAACGAGCTCTCTGCTGCCGATACTGCCGACTATTCCCAACTTCTCACGAAACCAATCCCGGCCGTTGATCGGGGCAAAGAAATAATCAAATCGATATTTCCCCAAGTGGTCGATCAATCCTTCATACATAATTCCATCCCCCCAGAAGAACAAGGTGTGATCTCCATATTTGACCACATAAGACACACTGCACACTTTTTGTGTCTTTGGATCATATACGTCATAGTGCGCAGCTGGAATCGGTGTCACGCTGAAACCGCAAGTTTCGTAATTGTCGAACGGCTCTACTCGAATGACGGTTCGCATCTTTCCGCTAACTTTGTTTTGGTTCCAAGCTACCTCAGTGAGGAACAAATCAAATGGCCCAGGCAATGCTCCAAGAGTCCAAGGGTCCATGTGATCATTGTGACCGTGTGTAATCAATACTGCTTCAACAAAACTGAGAGATGATGGGTCCAAGGGAGGAGGATATCTTCGCTTGGCGAATCTGTCGTTCAGGCCATTCTTATTCTCCACAAAGTCAGATAAATACGGATCAACAGCGATTACCGCGTCTCGAGATTTTATTAGATAGCCCGATTGGCCAAGAAACCATATGGCCAGTTCATCGCTTTCAAGCGAATACTGGGAAATGCTATTGCTCAGTGTCATTTTTCTTGTTTTGCGTTGGGAAGAACTCAGGCATTATTTTCTCTTTCTCAGGCGACACGCCTTTTCGCATCACCACAGCGAGGATGGTGTGCGCAATTATCCGGACATCAAGAAGAATAGTATGATGTTCTGCGTACCATACGTCGAGATCAAGCCGTTCAGCCCAACTCAAAGAATTCCTTCCTTTTATTTGAGCCCAACCTGTGATACCTGGGTTGACATTAAGTCTTGTCAATTGCATCTGATCAAATCGGTCCTTGTATTGTAGCAAGAGTGGGCGGGGACCAACAACGCTCATCGATCCGCTCAGTACGTTGAAAAAATTCGGCAACTCGTCAATGCTGGTTGCGCGCAGAACATCCCCCAATTTTGTAATCCTGTCTTCTTCCTTTCTCGAATCACCATCAAATGTCTTTCTCATAGTCCTAAATTTGTACAGCGTGAACGGTTTGCCACTCTTGCCCAAACGTTCCTGCCTGAAGAAGACTGGCTTTCCATCCAATATAAGGATTAGACAAACAATTGTAAGCAATATCGGAGAACAAACAGTCAATCCTATAATCGAAAAGAATATGTCAAAAAGCCTTTTACCCATATTCATTGAATTCAGTTAAATGCGTTTGCGTCCAAGATAGTACACTCCAAAACAGAGAAATTTTGACTGTGGCTTCTTGATAAGAAACACATCAATGAATTTGAAGGCGAACATCAACCACCCCATTACGACTTTGGCCATCCAGTACCACAGTGCAGATCGGGATAGTACAGCAACGTACTCGGACAGCACGTCTGCTACAACCGCAGAAGGGCCGTATAGAACTCCACTTTCGACTTTTTCAAAAGCTCTCATCTCGTGGTCAAGTCCATCTGTCGTGTACCTACGTAGATCGATGGGATCACTATGAAAGTGCTGAAGAAAAGGTGCCTCGACATATACCACCCCTCCCGGAACAAGTACCCTTTCAATCTCCTGCAGCGCAGCGGCTGGATCGTATATGTGCTCCAGGACACCTTGGAACAATACTCCTGCCACGGAATTGTTCTTCAGCGGGATTCTCGCCACATCTGCTCTGAAATCAATGCCGGGTTGATGTATAAAGTCGAAACCAATCGTGCGATCCAAAATCCTATTTGACAGTCCTGATAGATTTCCGTCGTTCTTTGGACCACTTCCAACATTGAGAACAAAACCATTGATTCGGAATTCTTCAATGATCTCGGAGAATCGCTTACGCTTCCCCGAGCCAACGAGGTCAAGCTTGAAATCCGGAGGACGGACTATCCCAAACACTCTAGATATCCATTTGTGGCTTTTGACTCTATGCTTCAAGGTTTCATGATGAGTCTCAGTCTTATCCCCCAATGGATCTCCCACCATTCTCGAGAATAGTCTTAGCAAGTTGCTTCGTGGAGATCGATCGATCAAAATTCTCCCTTAGATATCTGAACGCACGCTCGCCCATCCTCTTTAGATTCTCTCTATCATTGACAACAGATTTTAGTATCGCAACCAGTTCAGCGGGATCGTTTGGATCAACGAAGAAGCCACACCCAGAGTCTTCCACAAGAGATCGTATCACACCATCAATCGCGACAATCGTCGGACGTCCACAAGCCATGTAGTCGAAGACTTTGTTCGGATATGTTGTCCTCAATTTTGGCGTGTCCAGCAATGTCGCGAGACCTACGTCTGAAGCTCTTATGTACCCTGCAAGATCTTTCTTTGGAACAGGTTCGAGAAAAATCGAATTAACGATCCCTTCCGATCGAGCTCTTTCTACAAGCATTTTCTTGTAGTTGCCGTCACCAACGAAGAGGAATTTGAATCTCTTGTCTGACACAAGGGCCTTGGCAGCATTCAGAATGTAGTCTAGGTTGTTGGCCCTTCCATGTGATCCAACGTAGATGCAAACGAGTTCATCCTTGATATCCAATCGCGATCGGATATCAGCGCTAACCTTATCAATGTTGAACTGATCCAGATTCACGCCGTTTGGAATGTAAATAATCTTCTCGCTGGGCACTCCAAGATCCTGAAGGAAAGGTGCGAATGCGGGGGAATTTGTAACGATAACCCGAGAGGAGCTATATAGGAATCTCTCAGTCCACTTGATGGCATTGATCACGACACGGCTCCTTAGAAGACCCATCTCGACCGCGACGTCCGACCAAAGGTCCCTCACCTCATAGATCAAGGGCACTTTGGCACGGCGAGACGCAAGAAACGCGGGGATGCCCAGGAAGAATGGAGGAGTACCAACAAAAACAACATCATAACCTTTCAATCGAAATTGCCCAATGATCGAGCTAGCTATGAACGAAACAAACGCAATTGTTCTATGCGTATAGCTTTTGTGATAACCGTCGTAAGTCCAAGTCTTGATAACTCTGCATTTATCATCTCCCTCGATCGTGAATAGTCTCTTCTTATATTTGCCGTCAATTCTCCCAGTCAGATAGTTGTATGTACTTGCCAGAATCTGGACGCTATGTCCCTCCGAGCAAAGATATGCCACGAGATCGTTCAGTCTTCCACTCCCATTGGAGTTGGTCAGTTCAAAATTGTTCGAGATGAAAAGTATGTTCATTGGGCGTTACTCATTCGAATGTTCAGGCAGAACCACTCAATTTTCTAGTTCTGTTAAGACATACGCCGACAAAGCATTGGAGGCCGGTAACGGAATCAAACTGTTCTCAATTATAGGGAAATGATAAATCAAAAACAGTACCCGCATCGACCCTGGAACATCGTCAGGTGCTCATATTCAATAATTTGGTTCTACGTGTACCAAGATCGTCTCAGAAATCGGGGGGAAGAATAGGGATCAGTTTCGGTCAACTAAATTTTTAATTCGATAGTCTTTCCCGTTGATTCCTCAATAAGCTTAATTTTCGTGTTAGACACTGCAGAAAATGTATAGCGGTTGGCCGGCTGGAACATCGAGATAATTGCCGTATCCTTATAAAGACTGCCCCGCAACCTCACGGAGGAGCATTCAGCCAGGCATCCGAAGTATCTCGACACGAGGCCATAAGGTTCCTGCGCTGTTCCTTTGTTGATCAATTCAACGGCGACATTCTCGCCAGAGCTGAAGCCAAAAGACAGATGAATCGGATTATCGGCTGCGCCAATTTCGATTGATCGGTCATCGTGAAAGTATCTCGTGTCGGGAGTACTTATCAACCAATGCAGCGCGAAGTCATGTTGGCGGTCATCTGCTTCCAGGATATCGGCCACCACCCAACAATTTCCCGTGAGAGCCATAATTTTACGACGATGAAGCACACCAAGTCTCTGGTATCCATAATGCTCACCAAAACAGCAGAGTGAGGGAGCATCGAATTCTATTAGCTTCGCTTTGGTCATTCTCAACCACTTGAATTGACGCCAGAGAAGCATCTGGTCCTGGCCATCAATTGTCATTGTATTATGGGACCGCGTGCCCGCGAAGTACCTGTATCGTTCCCTCTCCTCATTGTACAAATACGAACCCCCATCGCAGGCTAGGTTTACTCCATCCATCCAAATGTCAGTATGTAATTGATCAGCCTGGCCAAATCTGTCTTTGAAGGAGCCACAGCGAAATGAAACAAAATTTTGGGCATCCACTCGGAGGATGTGTATGCCAGCGTCCAGGAATGAAACAGATCTTCGAGATTCTGGCGTTTTCGAAACCATCATCGCTGATGAGCCCCATAGCCACAAGAGCTCTTCATCCCAGGGTCCGGACTCGAAGATCTTTCGCCCTTGTGTGAGAAGGAACATCGATGCAACTATGGGGCGAAAGTCCGAAAAGTCGCAGCCCGTCCATGGGGCTAGAAGAGCGCCATCATTGGCACCCCAATTCGGCAGTCTTCCATCCTCCAAGTTCATACTGGAGTACAGATATTTGGCCGAGGAATTCATCATGTCGTACAGATGATAACTAAAGGGCTCATTCAAGATTTCTGCGGCGCGCAAGACCCAAAGGTAGTATGACAAAGCGAGCCGATGGTAATTGTGGGAGTTTTGACAGTATCCGCCATCAACATAGAACTGGTTTGGACATTCTGTTGTTAGTATCTCTCGACCTGTTTTCTTCCACTCGTCTGCTTCCTTCATCCAAGGCATATAGCAACCCACCAAGTAAAGCGCTGAGGCCTCCGCAATGAGATGATTATTGTGAACTGAGACACGCGAAAAACCTATGTTTTTGTTGATATGGAGAGCATGCAAATAGATCACCTTGCAAAACAGTTGCAAGGTCTCTTCTGAGCAGCGCCCCGAATCTATCAATGTATAGAGACACAACAACCAGATGAAAACTCGAATTGCCAGTTCTTGACCGGAGCTCCAATTAACACCACGTCGAAAAGGATTAGCACGATACCAGTGGCTTGTCTGGACAACAATCGCATCAAGGTACTTCACTTCGGATGTGATCGCGTAAGCGCGGAGGAAATCAAAAAAATGTGGCAGCCGATTTATCTCCCATACGTGCTTTACTTCGCCACACTCCTGTTTCAAATGAAGCGCCTTTGAATAATGGACATCCTTTGGCCAGACTACCCTGGACACTGGGTTCAAGTGCCACTCGACCGGATTCCCGTATGCTCCCTCCCATTTCGAGTAGCATCGAATTGTCCCTTCAATCGCCAGGTTTGCACGTCTGACGACAGAGAGCTTCTGTTCCTCAGATAGCAGATCACTCAGTCCTGATTGCAATTCTTTGATACTAGAAAGGAAGAATGGTTTTCTGTTTCGGGAAAAGAAATCAAGTGTCACTTTTTGATCGCCCCAAATCTCCATCTTGTCCGTCTCACTTGTAGTAGTACCGGGAGCCAGTACTTGCGTGAGACCCGAACGATTCCGTAATTCATACCAGAGCCTGTAGAGCGATCCATGAAAGCCAAGATCTCGAAGCTCCTCCCAATATAGCAAGGCTGTTTTCACTCGGTCCTCTGCACCAAAGTACCCCACGTTTATCAAACCTGTTTCGATTCCGGGAATCGCATGGGGCGATACGTAATGGCAATGATCCAGAAGATCTGGATCGAGCGCTGTACTTCTTGGCAAGGGTTCTCTTCCTATCGAAACTGACAATTGCTCACTGGTTCAACTGATCGTCGGGGCAAGTGCGAGGGTCAGTACTTCCAAGGCATCGAACGTGCTCTTTCCCTGGGAATTGATCAACTGTCTGAGTGTTCGATCTCCAATTTGAAGCATGCTAGTAGTTTCACTCAAGCTGGTCTTTTCAACAGCACACCATCCTAGGTTTTCAAATCCGACCGCGAAAGCAAGACCAAGTTAAGATTCGCCAAATGATCCCAAATTAGGTGCGGACAAGCGTGAATTTCTACGACAGTTCAACCCATTCACCAGTTCTGAGGCTTTCTATGGCAGCAAAACTTGCGGCGGTTGTGTTTATGATATCATCAAATGGAATGAGTGGACTTCCGTCGTGACGCACAGCGTCAAGAAGCAATCGGAATTGTTCATTGTGTCCCTTATCCATTCGGGATTTCAGATGAGAAAATCCTTTGAATCCGTAGCCCGTGAGCTTTCGCCAATTATCAAGCACACAAACCCGACCTAGGGAAAATACCTCAATTCTCTCCTTCGGATAGCTCTTCGTGCCATTCGAGAAATAGTTTATCACCGCGTTGCTTCCATTGGCGTATTTTAACAGTATGGACGCATTGTCCGTGGTCTCCGCAGGTTCATTACCCATCGCATTCATGAATACTTTCGTGACCTTGCTTCGTGCGAGATAGGAACACAGATCGATGAAATGGCAAGCCTCACCAATGATCCGACCTCCACCGATGGTAAAGTCGTGCACCCATGCATTGTCTGGTATGTACCCTGCATTCATTGTCGCAACAACGTTCATCTGACCATCGCCTAACAAGATCCTCATCCTTTGCGCAAAGGGTGAGAATCTACGATTAAAACCAACGTTTATCGTTTTTCCAAATTGGCTCTTGGCTTCAATGATCTCCCGCAACTCTGACTCGTTGAGTGCTAACGGTTTTTCTACGAACACGTGTTTCCCTGCAGCCAAAGATTCCACAATCATGCGAGCATGAAGATTATGTCGAGTAGTAATCAATACCAAATCTACATCCGGGTCACTAAGAATTTCCTTGTAGTCGGATGTCGCATTGGCAATCCCGAATTTCTTAGCAAGGGTCACAGCTGTTACACCCCCGGCACTCGCAATGTATTTAACGTTCGGCTTGAGTTTTCTGAGCGCGGGCAAGAGAGTTGCACTTGTAAAGTTACCGGATCCGATTATTCCCAAAACGCCTTTGGTTCCTCGAAATGAATCGGAAGCAAAGTTAACTGTTTTGTTTGCTCGTACATTTTTGTCGTAGACCAGAATCGATCCGACTGAGCCACTCTCATTCATATTTTCGTAGATATTCCGAAAATCCTCGAGCGGCACACGTTCAGTGATGAGTGGTAATACGTCTATTTGCTTACGTGATATTGCCTGAAGTACTGCCTCAAAGTTTCGTTTTTCCGTCCAACGTACAAATCCTATCGGGTAGTCATTTCCCTGCTCCTCGTAATTGCTGTCATACCTCCCAGGTCCGTAGGAACAGGACACACGGAAAGTAATTTCCTTTTCATAGAAGTCAGAGCGGTCTAAATGGAGACCCACCACACCTATCAGGATGATACGTCCACGCTTCCGAGTCATTTGTGCTGCCTGATGCATGAGAAGGTGGTCCTTTGATGACGCTGTAATGAGTACTCCGTCCACACCAATTCCGTTGGTTTCTTCCAGCATTCTCTTGACGGGATCGGATCCCGATTTCGGACTCATCGGAATAATCCCAAACTGTCGCGCGAGCTCTAGTTTCCCTACGTCCAGATCAAGACCAAATACCCTAGCACCGTTTGCCTTAAGCAACTGGGCTGTGAGCAAGCCAATCAGTCCAAGCCCTATCACGGCAAAACACTCCCCAAACGATGGTTCAGCGAGCCTAATGCCTTGTAATCCAATGGACCCCATCACCGTGAACGCTGCCTCTTCATCGGACACAACGTCAGGAACAATTGCGGTCAGGTTTTTGGGTACGCAAACAAATTCTGCATGAGGACCATTCGACGCCACACGATCACCCAGTTTGAATCCATGAACACCTGCCCCAACGGCTGCTACGGTTCCCACATTACAGTAACCAAGAGGTAGTGGTTGGCCCAGCTTGTTGAAAACGGCGTCAAGAGTCGGCCTAATCCCGTCCGTGCCCATCTTATCAAACACCTCTTTCAATCTCTCCGGTTGCTGCCTGGCTTTGTTTATTAGGCTCGCTTTCCCAAATTCAACCAAGGTCCTCTCGGTCCCAAGTGAGACGAGCGTTCTTGAGGTTTGAATCAATAAAAAGCCCGGCTTCACCTGAGGCACAGGCACATTCTCGAGGATCGTTTGACCCGTTTTAAGCGACTGAATTAGCTGCTTCATTCTCTCCGGACTCCAAGTGAATAATAGTGCACAGATCGAGCGGCGATCCACAGTCTGGGTGACAGATCCGTGCTTGGATGATTTCTTTGTGTAGATTCCCAGATGCCGAACAACAGTTATTGATTAGTCTGCGACTGACTCCCGCTCTGCCGGCTATGTAGTGCTGCGAGCAATGAGGTCATGTGGCCCTTACACCCTCTGATATCACAGGACTTCTACTCGGTCTTTAGGAAGCTCACTAGGATTTATCGCTCGACCTGCAAAACACCATATCAGCGCTCAAAGATGCAGCCGAAATGACAGATCTCACTGCAAACGGACTCGAAGAGGATCGTGCTCCAGGACGACCCTCGTATCTCTTTCGACAAGCCAAGAAGGCATAACCTCAGAGCATCTTCTAACCAAGGGATGGTTGGAAGACTCACTTGGTCACATCCTCCAGTTGTTCGGAAAGCGCGAGCAAGTTCCAACGAGCCTTCGGTTCGCCAATCAGACTCCGTTGCCATTTTGAATGCCGATTTGACCCCGATCGGTATGTCTTTGTACCGTGCCCCACCACACCGCGCTTCGCGCACACCGTGGACAGCTGAGTCACATCGACCGAAACATTGCGAATCGATCTTCCGCCGCGCCTTCTCTCCATCAATCAGGGCTAGAACCCTCCAGTCTACCACCCCATCGAGATGCAGAAACAACCAATCCGCTCACATAGACCGATTTGGGATCTCACGGTAATGCCTGACGTGATAGTGCGCCTTTCTCTACACGGTTTGGATAATTTATTAATACCGCGCGGTAGGGGCCCTTAAACACAAACAGGCTACCAGCCGCAGCTCCAATAATTCCGAAAGACCGAAAGAGTTCCTCGATATCTTTTAGGCTACCAGCTCCTCCGATAACGGTCATTGGCAAACTAGTCGCGTTTCTGACCAGCGAAACAAGCTCAGAGTCATAACCCTTCCTGACGCCGTCGCAGTCGATGCTGTTAACCACTATCTCACCAGCTCCAAGCGTCTCCATTCTCTTCGCAAATTCAGCGGGACCATGGCTGGTTGCTCTGGTCCCATTATTCGTGCAAAGCATAAAATCGCCGGGACTTCCTCCTTTTCTTACGTCCATAACTACCACAACGCTCTGACTGCCAACCTTTTGAGAAGCCGCTGCTACTAACTCAGCATCATCGATTGCTGCAGAGCTGATGGCAACTTTCTCAACTCCCAGGCTTATCAACCGTTGGAACTGCTCTACGGTCTTGATTCCTCCCCCATAGCAGAGCGGCATGCGACACTCAGCGGCAAGGTTTCTGATTAGTTCATAGTCGGGCTCACGCTTCAGAGCGCTCGCGTCGATATCAAGCACAATGAGCTCATCGACTTCCTTTTCGTTGAATATCCGAACAGCATTGAGTGGGTCACCGACATACTTTGGCTTGTCAAACTTGACGGTCTTAACTAATCCGCCGTTCTTCACCAGTAAACAAGGTGTAATCCGAGGTCTTAGCATTGCTGGACTTCTGAAAAGTTCTTGAGGAGCCTGATGCCCCATTGGTGGCTTTTTTCTGGATGAAACTGAACACCAAACACGTTTTTAAAGCGCACCGCTGAAGCAAATATGCCGTTGTAGTCCGTGACTGCTAGAATATCGTCGCTACGCTTAGGATCGAAATAATACGAGTGCAGGAAATAGAAGCGAGCCTCCGACTCCATCCCCCGAAACAAAGACTGACCCTCTCGCGGTATCGTATCATTCCAGCCCATATGAGGAACACGGATTCGGTCTGCCACGTTCACACCCTTGAATCGCTTCACTTCGCCGTCGATCCAGCCAAGACCTTCAAGCACACCCTCCTCACTTCGATTAGCCAACATCTGCATACCAACACAAATTCCCAAAATCGGTCTACGTTCGTCGACTACGAATTTCTCGAGAGCTCCACGCATACCTGAATGATTCAAGCACGTGATGGCCCAATCGAACGCACCTACCCCTGGCAAGATAAATCTCTCCGCGGCGGCCAACTCACCCGCAGAAGCAGCCAAGCAGACTCGGATATTCAAGCGTCTGTATATGTTGGCAATCGCCTGAACATTTCCGAGACCATAATTGACGATCGCTATCACCGTTTGCCTCCGATCTCCAACCCCATAGATTTCATGATCGTCGCCCCGAGCGAAAACAGTAATTCCTGATTCTTATAGTCTCGGTGGCTTTTATTCGGCGCATTGAAGTAGCCCAGCAACTCGTCGACAGAGATTCTGAGCTTCGCAGCCACATACTCAATATCGCGAGCGATTGTTTCTTCGTCGAATGCTGGCCGCTGCAGCTTCTTCAAAGCTTCTTCACGGGTCATCTGATTAGTGACGATCAAACTTGAATACTGGACCCTCCGCGTGTCATATCCAAATTTCAATGGCCACCAATATCCTTCGACAAATCTGGTGTACCGGGACTCGAAATGCTTTTGAGGGTATTTCTGCCAACCAAGCTTCTTCTCCAGCAGTTGCATCGCCTCCGCCTTCACGTACGGCATGTAGTTCAGGGGCCTTAGGGCGCGGATCCCCTTTATATGGGGCAGATAGACCTTGTGCCATAGGATGTGGTGGGTGACAGGAAAGCTAACCAACGGCCTGGTGCCGAACTTGGAGTGAATCGCATGGAACTGTACCGTGTCCCCATAATATGACCATTCTACAGGGTTTCTTATGCACTCGGTGGACAAGTTGGCACCAGTAAGTATGTACTTTACTTTGTACTTGTCGGCGAACCTGTACATCGTGCCAAAGAAGGCAAAATCTTGTGGCGCGTCAATCTGGGGCACTCCAGCCTTCAGATATGCCAACTGAAGATCACGCATCTCCTCCCAATCGATAACTTCCGTGTACAAGTCCAAATTCAACCCATCCACTAGCTTTTCAATATTGTTCACTGCCTCCTGCGAATTCCATCCGGCGTCGACGTGGAATACCAGCGGACGCAACCCTAATTGCTCCTTTGCGAGATATGTCAGATAAGAGCTGTCTATGCCACCGCTCACTCCAAGCATACAATCGAAATCCCTTCCTCTTCCAGCGCGTCTCAGTTCAATGACCATTTCTTCGAGCTTATTACTAGCTAGATCCGCTTGCCATCTAGGCAAAGTCTTTCCATAAAAGGTGCGGCAATGGTCGCAAACACCTCTTGCATCAAACTTGATCATGGTGTCACTGGTGTCCATGACGCAGTTGGAACATATTCGATACATGCGCATTTCAGTATTTGACATAGGCATCAATTGATCAAGTTCGGCGGCTCGCCAGAATCCAGTTTGATTAGCTACTTGTACTAGAACACCGAGATCTCTCGCCGGATCGCGCTGCGCATCGATTGCAGCATGCATCCAAAAGAGGTCAATGGGTTCTTCACGAGGCTACGAGCCACTTCCGGGGACGGCACTCCCATGAGATATACTTACCGCTGGCATTGCACTACCTCACGCCACACCTGTCGCTTCTGTGCGGACACCACGAGATAGTAGTCCCAGATTCACTTAAAGAGTCGCACGATCTTGAATGGACTCTTCCGATATTTCCTGTACTCCTTGTGTGCTTCACGTCCCAATTCCCACTTCTTCCGACTAGGGAATCTGGACATGGTTGTTTTCGTGTGATGACTCACAGCTATGGATGGCTCGTATAAGGTTTTCAAACCTTTGCTCTCGAGTTGTTTGCTCAAGAATAATTCTTCGTGATAGAAGAAAGTAGGAGCCCATAGAGTTTCGAAATACTTGAAAAACAAGGGGCCCACAATGTAGCACGCCCCATAACCTTGAGTTATTGTTTGGGCGACTCTGAATTGCTCCTCATCCTTCCTCTTCGTAATCTTTCGCGTTGCATCAGAAATGCGTCTAATTAAAGAAGCTACAAAGTAGTTTGAGTAATACAAATCGTAAATTGATTCCCTGAATTTGCCAACGTCCTTGATGACGTGTGGATTCTGGTGTTCTCCATCCATGGTTACAATATCTGGGGCGATGACAGCAAAACGGTCAAGTTGGTCCTCATTACGATTCAACATTTCAATGAAATCAGTCGGGAATACTAAATCATTATTGCCGATAACCATATGTTCATAAGGCTGATCGCAGCGCCTCAGATAGCTGATACCAAGATTCAGACCCCTGAAATAGCCAATGTTCGTGGGGTTACATATCAGGCTCACAATGCTGTTTTCTTCCGCGATCTTCTCCAAAAGTGCGAGATTTTCTTGATTCGAACCATTGTCAACGATCACGATCTTAAGTTCATGTCGAGACTTGTCTCGGACGATTGATCGAACAGCCTCGCCCGTAATTTGGGCATCGTTGAAATTCGTAAACACAAATCCCACTCTCATTTCACCTCCGCAGATTCATTCTGTCTGTAGATGACTATTGCGATGCATGCCGCTCGTGAAATTTCCTCGCCGGTATTCCGGCAAGGGAGATTGAGCTCAGAACAACTTGTCTTTCCAACTTCTTGGAGTTTTGTCGCTAAGGATTTCAATATCAAGATGGTATCTGAATGGTCTGGTACCGCGTTTCTTGATGTAATCAATCATCTCAACTAATCCGCGTTCCAAAGTATACTTCGTTCTGTAATTTAACATTCGTCTCGCCTTTTCGGCTGAGCAGCCTGCCAGTTTAACTTCCATCGGCCTGTCTTCCAAATATCTTGGCTTGAGATCAAAATTCAGTAACTTGGCAATAGTTTTGGCTAGTTCATTTATTGTAGTAAATTCTTCGTCAGGGCCGATATTGATTATCTCTCCAACCACATTATCCTGAAATGCTAGTTTCTCCAAACAATCGATGTCATCTTGTATAAAACTAAACGACCTCTTCTGTTCTCCATCACCATAAATAATAGGCTGCTTACCTTGTAGCATCAGATTTATCATTATGGAGGCAACATTTCGATAGGGGTCATCATATTTTTGTCTGGGGCCAATGATATTGTGCGGGACTGCAATCACATATTCATAGTCATGCACCTTCGCTAAAGTCTGAATCGAAAGTTCTGCCGCATATTTTGCTATGCCATATGGATCCTGCGGCCTACATATTGCGTCTTCAACAAATGGAATCCGCTCTTGAGTGCCGTATCTCGCCATACTCGAGCAAAATACAAAACGCCTCACCTTACTTTCAATTGCTGCACTTATTAGGGACAGAGTGATCTGATAGACGTTTTCAGTAATCAAATGCGGCGAAAACACAGACAATCCTTCATACGGAGTTGCAGCACAATGGTAGACCACATCACATCCTCTTGTGATCTTCGCCATCGAGTTTCTGAATTTGCAGTCGTAGGAATAGAATTCAACCTGGGGATTTACATTGTCTTCGTACCCTCCAATCATATTGTCTGTACCGACAACTTGATGTCCCAATTCTATCATCCTGTCCGCCAGGTGACTCCCCAAGAATCCCGCAACACCCGAAATAAATACTTTAGCCATGACTATACCCCCGAATCGTTAGTTATCCGTCAATGAAGAAACCCTATGATGCTGGGATGATCATGTATATAGATCCCAATCGCGCAGAGTCAGCTTTTCATTTCCTGCACTATCTCGTGAGCCCTTCATACAAGCGTTCGTCCTCTGATACGCCGAACTGCTGGTTGCTCGTCCGCGGCTCCCAAATAAGGAGTTTCTGGCTTGAACGTGCATCGCCCATGAAGGTCGGATTGGAAATGCCATTTTCGTGCATCCGTTTAGATCTTTCGATTCCACCCTTCTTGCGATTCGCCATCAAGTATACTTCCTCGTGGGTTGTGATGGTCTATTCAACCATGGCACGGAGATTTCTGTAGTTGTTGGCAAAAAGAATCAGCCACAAGAATGCAAAGTATGGGTATGCAATATTATACGCAAAAAGGCTCCCAACATATGAATGCCAGAAATATCCAACCATAAGTATGAAAATGGATGCGGTCACAACTGGCTTGGCCCTGGATAACATGGCGTAGAAAGACAGATGAAGGCCGAAGCTGGTAATTCCGCAGTACGCAATGCATCCGAGCAAACCAAAATCCGTGATCAGGGAACGAAACATTGTGTATATATTAGTCACCAAAAAATCCCCGTGGGCGAAGGGTTCCTCGAACACACCTGAAGGAAGAATCCTAGTCGATCCGAAGAATTTGAATGCTGCCGCAAATGTATAGAAGCCATACGTATTCCCTGGATCAATGTAGGCAAGAGCAGACGGTGAGCCTGTCCAGAAGGAAAACCAATCCGAGAATGCGTACAGGCTGCCAAATATGTACGAGGCAAACATTGAAGCCAGACTCCAGCCAATTTCGTAAACATCCGACGAACCGTATAGTCCTCTTGCCATAAATGAAATAGCCATCAATACCATTATCGAAGATCCAAAAACGACGAGCGGTCTGATTGCCTTCTTGGAAAAAATACTCATTTGCGCCGACTGTATACGGTTGACAAGTAATGCTCCGTAAAAAAAACCCAAAGACAAATACAGTCCACCTTTAGCTGACTGAGTAAGCATGATAACTATCGAAGGGAGAAACGAAACAAGCACAATTGAGCGTCTTGGCCATCCTGGACGGGCATCAGGAAGCATTAGCCCACCGAGTGTAGCCCCAATGTAGGTGAGACCGAGACTTAGCTGGCCAAATATATTGGAGCGGATTTCTTCAGCGCCCCTCATCCTTGCGTATTCACTCGAACTTCCAATGATATCACCCATCACCTCCTTTATTCTGAAACCACCTACAATCAGATTGAGGGCTGCGAAGATGATGGATAGTACGAAGATTGCATAAAATGTCTTTCTTAGAAACGCATTGTTGTAAGCTCTGTTTCGGGACATACGTTTTAATGTGTTTCGCTCTAGAGCAGCCTTCCAATCGAAAACCAGCCCGCATGCTGAAACTGAAAGAGAACAGATCAAGAGATACCCGATAGCAAATGGGTTGATGGGTACATTGTACAAAGCGACGAGCGGAATGAATGTATAGGCGAACCACAACAATCCAAAAATACACGCTGGAAACAGCCAGGTACCAACGATTTTTCGGACGACATAGGCTTGACCCAGCACCATCAAGCTCAAGAATATCGCCAGCCATTTTGCAGAGAGATCAGGCATTGCAAGCACGAATATAAGGAATGTCATTTGCCTTGCTGAGAGATCGCAAGTCCTGGCTTTCAGTTCAACAACAACCAGGCCGCTATTCTCTCAGTGAATATATTTTCTGACAACAAGGGCAGTGAGAAATGCCTCGGCGACCACAAAGCTGATCGCAGCACCAATTCCTCCAAATAAGGCAGCCATTACCGCACAGACCATTACATTAGAAATGCCTGCCAGTAGTATCGATTTGAAATAGTAGACTCTTTCATTGAGGTGGTTCAGGCCTCCAGTGCCAAGCATGAAGTTTGTGACACCGAAGAACACAGACCAGATCATGACTGAGACAAATACTCCAATCTTGGAGATATTCGGAATGATCAGAAGAGTAGGGATGTGTGTCCAAAACAAAGCAAGAGAAATCCCTGCGACCAGCACAAATATCCCGAGCAAAGACAACTGTGGAATTGTCAATTTGAATATCTCTTTGAAGACCTGACGATTGGCCAAACTCGCATTACGGGTTATCACAAGTGCCCGAGGAAAGTAGAGCTGATTTAGCGGCCTAATCGCTGCTTGAACGCCCTTTACAATTTTTTCTGATATCGAGTAGGCGGCAATGTCAATTCCAGAGCCGCCCACGACGTTGATAAGGATAACATTTAAATCCCGGTAAAGGATGACGGAGGCAAGGCCGAAAAATATCTCCTTCCCTGCAAAAAGCAATTCCTTCACACGTCCGAAAGGCACGTAGGACAATTTTATGCCAAACTCCCAAAGAGCGTAGCAGTAGGAGGCTATTCCACCGCTAAGGTACAGTGCGCCAATTACCATCGGCATCCACAGGTAATCCGCCGGCGACTTCACTAACAAAACCACCAAAACGATTGCCAGTAATCTACTGATGATCGTGCAGACGGCAAGAGGTGAATTCCGCTCAAGGCCTATATAAAGCCAAGTCGGTTGGAAAACGTAACTGAGTGGAATTAGCATCCAGGGCAACACCGATGTTAGAGAATTAGAGGGAAGCAACGGACTGACAACCAATAACATAATCATGCAAGAAAGAAAAATTATAGATCGAGTTACAAATATCTCACTAAATACTTGTGAGATATGCGCTCCGTCTTCGTCCATATCAAGTCCCGCTACTTTTCCTACCCCCTCAATGTCAAAACTAAATAGCACAAATGTTCCCACGATTATCGCTACGGCTTCCGAAATCGCGATCCGCGTGTAGAGTCCCTCGCCCACCATCTTGAGAACATATGGAAAAACGAGCAAAGGGAGACCAGCATTTGATATCTGGACGCTTGCCAATGCGAACAAATTGGCCACATCTTTTTTCCGAAGTGTGTTGCTCTGCAATCGATGTGCTATACTCAGAATGTATCCTCAAGAATCAATTCGGTTTATCTAATGTCATGAATAGGATCTGACGTTAAGCCCATATCTTTTTCAACGAGCAAACTAAATTTGGTATCCTATGAATCTACCAGCCCAGAACAGGGTTTGTCTGCAAAGATAAGCGTCAGATAATCTACTCCGACGGATGATCATTCGAATGAGCTTCGCGTCCATCACATTACTCCTCATCGCGTCTAGGGCCAATGGGACTGGAAAAAGATTCTCAGAGTGAACGCACAGGTGATCCGAACACCCTGAATGTGGGACTTTTGCGTCGCGAGCAACAGAGAGCAAATGATTTTCCGGCTGTTTTCTCTTCTGATTTCGAACAAGATTTCTTCAGTTCTATCAAATTCTCGATTCACATTTTGAATCGTCTGTTCAGTGTCTGGACGCTCCGAGGGTGTCGGTGGCTTGCTTTGTACACGTTAACAGATCTCGCGGATCGCTTTTCCGTTCCAGGTGGCCAACAGGGAACCTCACCTCTTATGTCATGGCCGAGAATGGGGGGCCACGTTCAGGGATCCACATTTCCTTCGAGTGCGTGGTCAAGGTATCGCCGTGCCTTCAAGTAGACCAATTCAAAAGCCATAGCAGGGAATTAGTAGGGCGTGACCAAGTGAACAACCGTTGAAATCTCGATGCCTGAGGCTTGCCGATCAGAACACATGTTGTTTTGCCTTTGATATTGCGGAATCCGAGTCTTGCCCACGGTTTCTCTGGTAGCCCGAGAATCCCTTCGTGACGGAGTGCAAGATGTGCATCTCTCAGATGCTGGAACTCAACTAGGATCTTTCTCGGGCATCGGTTAGCTCAACCTCGGAGCTTCTTGTACGAGAGCCTGATCTGATGCAAGAATTCCCTTATCACGGGATTCACTGAGGCCGCTACAGCTACTACCGAAGTACCGAGAGAAAGCAGGAACGCAAAGACTATATCTGCCAGTTTCTGCGGTGAGGAACTCGCGACCGGAACTCGGGCCGGATCGAGAACATTAATGATTGGTACGTTCTTGATCTCTTCTATCTTAGCGATCTCGACCTGTTTCTTCAATTCGATGAAGATCGTTGAATTGATTTGAACGGCACGTTCAAGCCTTCCTTGCATCAAGACTAACTGGGGTGAATCAGCAACACGACGATTTTTCTCTCGGAAGCTTCGTAACGAGTCCTCCACGGACGCCAAGGCGGACGCAACGTCCTTAAGCCTCATCTCAATGAATTCGCGTTGAGCCGTGACACTTGTCCGCTTCTTCGTTCTGGTATAGATATCAAGCTCGGAGGTCGCTCGATTTGCCACATCCGCCGCGAGCCCAGGCTCCTCCATTGAAACCTTCAGACTCAGTGTGCCAAGCCTATTATCAAAGCTCACTTCCATTCTATCTCGCAATAGATCTAGCGCTTTCTCGAATTTCTCAGCTTCATTCCTCTTTTTTATTCCCCAAAACCTAATCAAATCAACCGAGTCAGGGAATTCGGAAGTTTTGTATTTCGTATACAAGACCTCGCTGAGGATACGCGCGCTCTTAACCATCACTGGATAGAGCTTTGATACGGGTGCTTCACCGATGTTGAGGCCTGTAACGGCAGCAAGATCGGAAGCACCAGCAAGCCCTAGCAGTTTGTTTTTTTCTAGATCTGGCAATATTGACGTCTCGGCAGTGTATTGACTCGGAATGAGGAGAACTATCACTGTCGTCAGCACTGTCATTAGGCCGACACAAAGTATTATTTGCCTCCTTTTCGTCCAAATGTGAGGAATCGAGATAAGTAGGTATTCCAGGACCACATGCGAATTCGAAGCCGACGTCTGTTTCAAGGGCGAATCCATATAAGTATGATATTATCCGAGCCGTGTCTAGCGTGAGAGTGTGAATTGTGGAAGTGAGCCCGACCCACAAATCAAATCCGGGATCCCCTCACATGCCTCTCCAAGGCACGCGATTCAGAACTCCAATGACATTCAACGTAATACTGGCCGATCGAAAGATCCCGGTAAGCGGTGGATCTCACTTCGGCCGCTCACTTCTTGATTTGAGACACCAAGTAAATTATCGTGGCTGCGCTCGCCATAACTGCAAATGAATCCTTGATCGTCGCCGACCAATCTATCGGCTTGCTTTCAGACGGCGGAGGGGGTGGTTTTGAAGCCAATCGGGACACCGTGATCACAGATCCATCAGGAATAGTTGGATTCTTGCTAAACCAGCCTAAGCCCGTCTGAATCACATAGCCTTCGGGATAAGTGATCAATGCAACATCGGCGCTGTCTGTTTCTTCGCCCGCCCGTTCGATGTAGAAACTCTTGCTTTTCCCATTGACGAATGAATAGACTCCCGGATTGCGGACCTCCCCCTGGACGAGCACTGTGAAGGGCCTCTGAGGAATAGTCAACCGATCCCCTGGCGGCAAGATGATATCTTCAAGATAGCGATGAGCTTTCTTTTTGCCCAGAGTTCTGGTATCAAAGTGAGAAAAGAGAATTCCGGGGTGTCGGGAGCCGGGGTTGGATGTTCTTCGTTGATCATGCTAGTGTAAGTAAACAGTGAACGGTGAATAGTGAACAGTGAAGAGTGAACGGTGAATAGTGAACAGTGAATAGTAAAGAGTTGAAGAACCCCTTTACTGCTTCTTCAACAATTCCTTCAGGAACACTAAATCAAGCTGATCTTTTTCGCGTCGTGTCTGTTTGAGCTTCCACAACAACTCGGGACTAGCAAACGAAATTGTGACGCCTTTGATATCGACGAACATCACGTCCGCTTTTGCTTCTTCATATTCGATTCCACAAGCGGATTTCATCAAGTCAACAACGAACTCGTCCGCAACTCTAACCACGGAATACTTGTCTACATCATCTGAGGCCAGATCCCGCACGGCCTGGTCCGGGAGCAGCATCAGTGCTCGTCGAACACGCTCTTGATTTCCCGCGGAAGGATCGATCAACAGGTCAATATCTTCTGTTGCTCTTACAAAACCGGCCTGCACCATTGCCATTCCGCCTATGACGATGTAGCTCGCTCCAGCGTCGTTGAGACCGCGGCAAAGCTTGAGGAGATCGGTCAAAGAAGGCGGTCTGGATTCTCTCGTCTGGCCATCATTCGTATCGACCATTGTTGACTCTCTTCAAAACTGGAGAAACGGTAGAGGCCCTTGGGAATGAAGGGCTTCGATCCACGTAACAATTGAGCAAGTTCCAGGAACGGAGCCGCCGTTGTCAGGTTCGCATTTCCCTTTTTCCTCTTCCCGACGATCTTTATTGATTCTTTTGGTGTCTCGTTATCCATACAATCTTTCAACAGAATAGCAACCAGCGGCCGGCCGTCAGTGAAAAGTAGACAGAGAACAGTCCGCCTACGCAATCGCGCTTCCGCCTACACAAGGATCGTTACGGCGGACAGGTCGGTGGATAAATGAACAGTGAATAGTAAACAGTTGTGATGGCGCTCCACATCAGTTGCTCTCGTCCGCTTGGATCCATAACTGTGAACAGTTAACGGTAAACAGTAAACAGTGGGTCGATCACTTAAGGCTTCGGGAAAGCCCACTGAGCAATCAGACCAAAGCCCCCTTTCGCAGGGAATGATTCCGTCATCTTGTAGATATCGGTCACGAGATCTATGGCTCTTTGCCAGAGAGTCAGTTTCTTGTGCGGCCTGGGGTTGATCATAGCAACATTTCACGGTTCACTGTTGACTGTTTGCTGCTTGTGTCATACGCGAACGCCATCTCTTTCGACGTTCATATGGAATGGCATCGCACGATACAACGGCGCGTCCCATTGTTGACGACTATACACCATTGCTAAGAGGACTTTTCCCGTTTCCAGCTCTATAGGATACAGCTG
>QYQB01000102.1 GCA_007280275.1 bacterium
CGCCGATACCAACCACAAGGCCGTTGTCGAGTGCATATGATGCGTATACATTGATCGGCGTGAAGGTCTGATCCGCCATCTTCGTTTCCTTGCTCGCCGACTTGAAGGAGCCTGATGGCATAATGAGGGTAGTCCCTACGAAAGCCTTGAATCCATTCTGGAATCCAAGACCTGCAGCGTTGAAAAACATAGCAGACCCGTCTGACGCTCGGGCTGCAAAAGCACCCCCCTGGGCCAATGCACGGGCGCCATGCTCATTGATCTGATAACCGCCCGCAAACACCGTTGAGCTGCACACCGACAGGACAACCAAAACTATGAAAGTCTTGGTAAGCGACATAGAACCTCCTTTAATGAAATAATGATGAAACGGGGTTGATTAGTGATCAGTGCTTTCGATTTCAATTGACAGTGGGAACAGCACGGTGGCAATCTTAATGAAACCAATTCTCGGAATCAAGGATGAATTTTGCCCAAGGCTCGTCGGAGATTGTCAATTTCGCGAAGTGCCTGATTTTGCTGAGAGTTCTCTCGGGCTTGCCCAAAAAGAAAATCTCCAAACATCTGATTTCAGCCCAAATTCCAGAAGCCCGGACGAAAACTCACGCAACGTTCTTTGACCGACTCTCCAGGACGCTGTCAAAAACAAAGTGCCCCGGCTTGTTCAAGTCGGGGCACGAGAAACGCCTGGTTTTCAACCTGAGAGCCAACAGCCTGATTTCTAGATGTTAAGCTTTGCAATACTCGCCTTCACATCTGCTGCTGACTTATTCAACGCGGCCTGCTCCTCGGCTGTCAACTTGATCTGGATGATATCCTCCATGCCCTTCCTGCCAATCTTGATCGGGACACCGACCACAACATCACTCAGGCCGTACTCACCTTGCAGCCAGACTGCGGATGGGAGAATCCGCTTCTTATCTTTCACGATCGCCTCTACCATCTGCACCGCAGCCGCGGATGGGGCGTAGTAGGCACTTCCCGTCTTCAGGAAGTTGACGATCTCAATGCCTCCATCGCGCGTACGCTTTACAAGACGGTCAATCGTGGCCTGGTCCATCAAGTCCGGCAATGGGATTCCGGCTACAGTCGAGTAGCGCGGCAAAGGAACCATTGAATCACCATGCCCCCCCAGAACGAACGCACTCACATCTTCAACGGATACCTTGAGCTCCATGGAAATGAATGTCCGAAATCGGGCTGAGTCCAAAACGCCCGCCATACCCATGACACGGTGGCGCGGGAATCCGCTGACCTTCCAGGCTACATACGTCATGACATCGAGTGGATTGGAGACGACGACAAGAATAGCATTTGGGGATTTGGCGACGGACTGCTCTGTGACCGACTTGACGATGCCAGCGTTTGTATTCTGGAGGTCGTCACGGCTCATGCCTGGTTTTCTTGCAATTCCCGCCGTGATCACGATGATGTCAGAATCGGCTGTTGCGTCATACGAGTTGGTGCCGATGACAGGTGTGTCAGTCCCTCCAACCGGAGCAGCCTCATACATGTCGAGTCCCTTGCCCTGCGGCATGCCCTCGATAACATCAATAAGCACAACCTCATTCGCAAGCTCTTTGTCAGAAAGGCGCTGCGCGGTCGTGGCGCCAACGTTACCCGCACCAATGACGGTTATCTTCATAGTTCGTCTCCTCGAAAAGGATGGTGAAGATTTCAGTGGTTTGCTCGGATCAGAAAAAATACGGTACGGAGGGAAAACAAAAAGGCCTCCCGCATGGTGGAGGCCTGTGCATTCAAAATTTACGCTGCAGGTGGATAGACGCTTACTCGCTGCTTCGTCTTGCCGAAGCGTTCGAATTTCACAACTCCCGTGATCAATGCGAAGAGAGTGTCGTCGCTCCCGATGCCTACATTGCTGCCGGGGTGCATCTTCGTACCCCGCTGCCGGACCAGGATGCTGCCGGCAGGAACAAGCTGTCCGCCGAAGCGCTTCACTCCCAGCCGCTGGGAATTGCTATCGCGACCGTTGCGCGAACTTCCACCACCTTTTTTATGAGCCATACTCGATCTCCAGCTTAAATCATCTGATTCAGGTGACTACGACACCTTCGTAATTTCAATTTCAGTGTATTGTTGACGATGGCCTTTGAGGACTTTGTAGCCCTTCCGTTTCTTCTTCTTGAAGACGAGGACCTTCTCATCCTTTGCGTGGCTGAGGACTTTTGCCTCAATCGAAGCGCCGGAAAGATAGGGTGTCCCGAGCCTGGTTTGCTTTTCATCGCCAACGAGCAGGACTTTGTCAAACGTCACCTTGGACCCGATTTTGGATTCGAGCAAGGGGACAAAGATCTTGTCAGCTTTGGCGACTTTGTACTGCTGGCCTGCGATTTCGACTACCGCGAACATTGATCTACCTCAGTGCCGTTGCGTTTGGTTTGATTTTAGGACTACTAATCTACTAAAAATGACCTCGAAAGTCAACCAGTTTTTGGCCCTTTTCGCACGGTCAAGTGCCTCATGAGCTTTGGGATTCCAGCTTTGAAAAGCCTTCGCGAAAACTCTCCCGCATCGACCCTCTCCCGGATACAGAAAGCAAGCTGACTTCCACAGCGTCGAGCACAAGTCGCTTGATGAACATCCTGTCCCATCCAAATTGCTTGCTGGCGACAAGATATTCATCTGTAAGCGTGGTATTGAACATTGGCGGGTCGTCGCTATTGAGTGTCACTTTCAGTCCATATTCAAGCAGCTTTGGCAGGCTATGTTGCCCAATAGAAGGGAAGACTCTCAGGCAGACGTTGCTGGTAGGGCAGACCTCCAGCGGCAACTGCGTCTGTTTGAGATAGTCCATCAGCTTGGGATCCTCAACGCACCGAACACCATGCCCGATCCTCCGGGGTCTTGCCACTTCGATTGCGTTCCAGATGCTCGAAGGTCCGTCGGTCTCGCCCGCGTGGACAACACAAGGGACTCCAGCTTCATGAACCAACTCGAATGCCCTTCGGAACTTTGACGGTGGATTCCCGATCTCCGGTCCTCCGAGTCCCTGCGCTATGATCCCGTCTCCGTAACGATCGACGACAAACCGGGCTACCGTGACCGCTGCATCTGCCGAGCGCTCGCGGGGGATGTCCACAATGAGGCCCATCCGGACACCCAGTTCCCTCTCCCCCCACGCGCGGGCCCGGTTGACGGCATCGAGTTGCTCGTGCATACCAAGTCTGCAATTCAGAAGTTGATTGTACGGCGTAAATGTCACCTCGCTATAGAGGATGTTCTGCTCCGCCTGGCCGATGAGAAACTCGCGGGTGATGAGTTCAATGTCCTCAGGTGTCCGGAGGCAGCTCGAAATCGCCATATAGATTTCGATGAAATGACTAAAATCGCGGAATACGTACCATTCACGCAGCCCCTCGAGGGTGTCCGCAGGCAACGCAATGTGGTAGCGCTTCGCCAGCTTCAAGAACGTTGCCGGCCGCACAGAGCCTTCAAGGTGAACGTGGAGCTCAACCTTCGGCATCTTTCGTATGAAGTTGTCAATATCCATCATTGTGGAGAGCGGAATCTTCTCTCAGTTCTTTGGGGGACACTGATGATGCTGATGCATGAATTCTCCATCGAGTTTTCAATCCGTGATCATCTGTGTTTTTCCGTGTCATCCGTGGCTATCTTTTCACCAGCCAGCCTTTGAGAACGACAACGATGATCCTATCGATCGCTTTTCAAGACTCTGAGCGCATTGAGTATGACAACCAACGCCGCCCCGTCGTCTGCGAGAATGGCCAGCCAGAGGCTCGTCCATCCGAAAACACCGAGCACGAGGAACACGGACTTGGTCAGAAGCGCAATCGAGATGTTCTGCCAGATAATCCGGATTGCCTTCTTGCCCAGAGCGATAGCATGTGGGATCTTTTCAATATTGTCGGAAAGCAATACGACGTCTCCCGTCTCGAGAGCAATGTCCGATCCCGCTCCCCCCATCACGATCCCAACGTCAGCTGAAGCGAGGGCGGGAGCATCGTTGATGCCGTCTCCAACCATCCCGACGGGTCCATACCGTTTCCGCAGCGCTTCTATCGCCCGCAACTTCCCATCTGGCAGTAGTTCAGCCTGAACCTCATCAACCCCAAGCTGCTCGGCGACCGCTCTTGCAGTTCCCTGATTATCTCCGGTAAGCAAAGCCACGCGTGCGATTCCTTGCTCACGGAGTTCCCGAATTGTCTCCCGCCCCTCACTCCGGATCTCATCCGAAATCGAGATCAGCCCGAGTACGCTCTTTTCATCTGAAAGTAGTACAACTGTTTTTCCCGACGCTTCGAGTTGTGCAAGTTTCTCCTCAACGAGGGGAGAGCAAACGCCAAGCTCTTCCATGAAAAGATGGTTCCCGATGATGTAGGTCCTGCCGTCAACGCGCGTCCGGATCCCCTTCCCGGTAACGGACGAGAAATCCTCGGTCTGCATGTCGGTGAGCTGTATACCTGACTCCTTTGCCTTCCGGAGGAGAGCCTCCGCGAGATGATGCTCGGAATGAAGTTCCGCAGCGGCAGCAATGCGGAGGATCTCGCGCTCGGAGAGAGAGTTCAGCGAGACGATCTCAGACACCGATGCCCGGCCCTGGGTCAATGTCCCTGTTTTGTCGAATGCGATTGCACGAAGTCCGCCCAGAAGTTCAAGGTGCTTGCCCCCCTTGATCAGGATGCCGTTGCGTGCAGCGTTCGTTATCGCGCTGGCCAACGTCACGGGAGTCGATATCACCAGGGCGCATGGACACGCGATCACCAGCAGCACAAGGGACCTGTAGAACCAGTCGGCGAAGAGTGCGCCAAAAAAGAGCGGGGGAATAAGTGCGACGCAAATGGCGAGTATGAACACTGCCGGCGTATAGTACTGCGCGAACCGTTCGACCGCTGTCTGGCTGGGAGCTTTCTTGTTCTGCGCCTCTTCGACCAGATGCATAATCCTCGCAATGGTCGAATCGCTTGACTGTCTCGTGACGTCGATGAAAAGAACCCCAAGCTGATTGAATGTGCCGGCATAGACGACATCACCGGAGCTCTTGGGCGAGGGAAATGGTTCTCCTGTGATAGCAGCTTCATCAACTGACGATGCCCCTTTGAGAACACGTCCGTCGACGGGAATGCGCTCACCCGGGCGGACGATGACGGTTTCTCCAATCCTGATCTCTTCCAGCGGCACGGTGTGTTCCGTACTGCCGCGCAGAACTGTCCCGCTGGCCGGTGCGAGCTTCATCAATGACCTGATGGCACTCCGTGTTCTCTCTGTGCTTGCTGATTCGAGAAGCAGGGAGACTGAGAACAGGAGGATCACCGCGGCCCCCTCAGCATACTGCCCGATAATGACTGCTCCGAGGGAAGCAACGATCATCAGGCTGTTCATTTCGAGAGCGAAGGAACGCATCGCCTTGAAGGCTTTCAAGGCCATATGCCAGCCCCCTGCAAGCAGGGTGAGGAGGAAGAATGCGTCTGCTGTCACTCCTGGCGATGTAAAGAGCTGCACCGCCATTCCGATGACGAAAAGGATCCCGGAAAGGACTGTCGAGGTGAGGATTCGTCCGAACGTCTTGGTGACCGGGGCCCCGGCCTTCGATTCGATCTGCCCGGGGAGCCCGATGTTCTTGAGTTGATGCGCAATCGTCTCTTCATCGCAGGTGTGCTTCACCCTGAGCGTATGGGAGATCAGATTGAACTCGAGCTGCTGAATACCCGAAAGACGTTGCAGTCGCTTTATTATGAGCTGCTCTTCCGTAGCGCAGCACAAATCGTTGATCAGAAACGTCGTTTGTTTAAGTCCTGATGTATTCTCTTTCATCGTCCATTCCCCATCAAGTCACTGCCCATCGATACACTCCCTGAATTCGCAATCAACAACGGTTCGACACTTCGCTCCGCTCAGTGCAGGCTTCGCTCACCACAAGTCCGCATTTCGCAATGATGCTATCATTCTTCACTGTGCCTTGACGCCACTCTGATAAGGTCTTCGATATGCTCATCGTCGAGGGAGTAGAAGACCATCTTCCCTTCTTTTCGCTGCCTGACAAGCCGCAGCGATTTCAGCAGCCGGAGCTGGTGAGAAACGGCCGACTCCGACATTGCGACTACGGCGGCAATATCAAGGACGCAGAGCTCCTGCTTGCTGAGCGCAAAGACGATTTTCAGTCGTGTCTGATCGCCAAGGACTTTGAATGTCTCAGCCATCCCAGCGATCGTCTCTTCGCTTGCCAGCCCTCTTTTGGCCGAACGGATGGCATCCTTGTGGTTATGACCTGTCATGCTGTTCTCCTGAACGATTGAGCAGATGTTCAATTGTTAAGGTAGTCAGAAATGGAGGAACTTGTCAAGGGAAAGACGTCAAATGGGCTTGTGCGCCGGGTGGGAGAGAGCTTGCGCTCCAGAGGTTCATAGATCCGTTCTGGTGCTTGCTACTGCGGCTCAGCCCGCCGATCGCGGAAAAGTGACCGGCACCCCTATCCGAAACAGTGGATGTGACGGTCACTCTTTTACTTTCTACTCCACTGCTCATCTACTCACATACTTCATTCATCTCCACTACTTTCATTCTCACCATCTTTCTGCCACCTGAATGAACAAGTGAAACGAAACGTCGATCGCTTCCCAGGCGATTTTATGTTTAGACTTACGAAGCGAGAGTGTGATTCTTTGATGTCGCAATTTGCGACATCAAAGATCGGGCGGGGAGGGAGGCGCAACATACCGTA
>QYQB01000241.1 GCA_007280275.1 bacterium
CGGCTGCTTGCTCGAAGGTGAGACGGGCTGGTTTCAGCGCCAGCTTGTTTTCGCGGGAACACGCATACTCTGCGAAGGCGCCTTGGCCCGTGCCGAATACCTCATCACCTGGTTTGAACTGTGTCACGTTCCTGCCAACCGCTTCAACCTTCCCGGCCAGATCAACGCCGAGTCGTGTACTCTTTGGTTTGCTCAGGCCGGCCATCATGCGAAGGAAGTACGGAATGCCTCTCACAAAGTGCCAGTCAAGTGGATTGACGGAAGCCGCTCGAACTTTTATCAGGACTTCTTCGTCCCCAGCAGTCGGCATTTCAATCTCTTCACATTGAAGAACATCGGGTGAACCATAGTTGTGATAAACGATAGCTTTCATGAGTGTCTCCGAGAGTTTGCAAAACCTAACGAATTGCGGCTACGCGCGCCGCGAAAGGCGAGCCAGTATGGCCGCTACAGCCAGTACTACAAGAAACACCGGAAGAGCAGTGATGACTGGCCAGATGGGGAGTGCGAGGAGCGGCGCGTGCTGGCCGGCCTTTCCGGCGAACAGCCAATGCACATTTGCTGCCAGCGCAAGACCGAAAGCTCCTATGGCGACCGCCTCGGCCGTATGGAGAGCTGTTACACGAGGCGCACTGCCAAGTCGATAGTGCTCGTACCCAACGTGTGCGGCGCCCACGGCGGCGCTGACCGCATACGCCACGCCGACGAGAATCACCGCACGGACCCACGAGTGTCGACCTGACTCTTTCATGTGCGTTGTGCTTCCTTAAAAGCCTTGGCAAAGACTTTCTTGAGAACCGTGAGGTTCACATCGCTGAGCGATTTAATATAGAGGCATCCTCCTCCAGTTTTGTATTTCCCTAGTTTTGAAAGTTCATCTTCAACTTTATTCAGTCCACCCATTAAATAGATGCTGATGTTCTATTTTCTCGGCGAGAAGCCGATAAGTATTGTATCTCCTTCTCGTCCGCTTTCGTAAACATAGTGATATGTCCCAAAACCGACGATTGCGCTTCCCCACATGACGGGTTCAGATTTCGAGACCTTCTGCATCATTTCGAGAATTACGAAGCAATCGTCTCGCAATTGCTGGTCTTTGATTTTGTTCAAGAAAGCAGTCACACTGCCTTTTGTCGGTTTGGTTTTGTTTTCTGCCATTGTATTCTCCTCTTCACATGTCCTGACATTGAATTAGAATGATCCGACTATTCCGTCTGCCCCCAATTGAATCGGGGTCAGCTTGTTAAACGTTTGTGGGCATTTCTCAGCATCCCGCCGTATTTGGGCGGGAGGAAACGCCGCCGATCTCTTGCGGGGAGCCGCTGGTTAGAACACACGCGGTAGTTATTTGTCCTGTCGCGTTAGTTTCAAAGTCCATGGCATATATACAATTTTAATATCGTCTGCCTGCACATTCATGCTCAATCGCAACATATTCTTCGGAACGCATAATTCCTTATGTAACCTTTCTAAACACTGCTCATAGTTGACTGATATTGCATTAAACTCATTGTCTTCATATGGTTCAAGCAACTCAACTTCTTCGTGCTTTACGGAAACCATTTTATGTCCGACTAACGTCCTATCGTCGATATCATAATCATAAGTTTCAAATTTTACTTCGATTGGAAGGGCAGTCGGTTGATCAGAAGGTATATAGAAAAGGAATTCATGGAAAGGTGCTAATTGTTTAACGAGAAATTCAAAAGAGTTTTTGTATTTATCGTTTATCTGAAGTTTGAAGATTTCATCAATCAGTTCATTCTTAAAGTCATTTTGTCTAAACTGTCCTTTGGAGTTAAAGTACATTTCAAACAATATTCCATTTAATACATGGTTCTGCTGTCCTGTAAAATACTTCAATAACCATTTGTCTAAATTCTTAATTATTGAATTTGCAGTAAACTCACCACCAATAGCTGTCTGTAATATGTTTCTGCCGAGTAGAAACAAAGAACTATCGTCTAATGTATTGGGGGGAATTTGTGAAAGTCTGCGAAATGCAGGTTGTTGTGTGTAAAAATTATGCGACTTTAAATCTTCAATAATGTTGTCAATGTCGCTCCCTGTTGATTGGAAGTTTTCATCCGCTATGTATTCATTTTTATACGGCAGTTCAACTGAATGGATTAGCTGTCCAGAATTAAAATAGAAGTTGCCGATTAGAGAAGTATGTTCCCAACTCGTTTGTTTGCCATTTGACAATGTAAATACGGAGGTTCGAACTCTTTTAAAAAAATCTTCTATTGGAATATTTGTGTCGTCAATATGATTTAATAATGAACCAGTATAAATGCTATTTCTGCCAGAGCCATAATCCATTGCTTTTTCACCAGGGGAAGTCGAAAATGCTATAATTGTCCCTTTCGGTGCATGGATTGGAGCTAATCCGTCACCTTGAACACTGCGAAATTGATTTGGTAGAGGATTGTCTCTGCAAGCATCCAAAATCAATATCTTAATAATAGGATTTGCTTGTTGCATATAGTCAATTATTTCGTCCAATGGGAAAGCTGTATGTTTCGCCGATACAGCATCTGCAAAACTTGTGTCTATGGATGTCAAATAGTTGTTGCCTTCTATTTGTAGTCCGTGTCCTGAAAAATAGAATAACCCAACATCAAACTTCTTAAGTTCCTCACCAAAACGTCTCACTTCTCTGTCAAAGGTCTCTCTACTGCAATCAGTTGATTTGTTTACTATGAAACCTAAATTCAATAATTTCATGCCGATGTCGTCAGCGTCATTGACAGCATTTAGCAACCTGTCTTTTTCGGCAGTATAGTTTGCATTTCCGATTACTAATGCTAATGCGTTCATTCAATTCCCGTTATGTTTGTTTGTCTCTGTCGTGGTCTGTTATGATTACCGCCAACTGGTGTAACTACCCTATAGATAATTCGACTTTCTAATGGATGGCCGCTAAGCTGCCACGCAACGTTTCAGCGCATTGGAAAGTGTTTTATGTTTGTAAAATGTGTTTTGATAAATCATGAACTCAAATATAAGTGTTACATTCTTAAACTCAGCGCGCGACCGGTTCCGTGGACAGCTTGAGCGAGTGGTTAGGCAGTGCCTCCGAGGATGTGATTGTCTGCCATGATTCGCTTAAGCCTCGTATAAGGCTCTTGAAACTTTTTGTCTAGTATTCGGAGCATCAACAAACCGAATAGCCTTGTAGAAGCAGAGATTGAGACCGCGAGCTTTACCAGTCCATTGATTGAGGTGGAAAGTTGGTCGGGTTGTATGTCAGCAGCCATCGATTTAAGGGCATATGGCCCTCCGTGCACAAAGGACGAAAGGTCTGCATAAAAGGGGAAGGTCGCTGGTAGAAATGCTTCTTCAGGAAGAATTTCATTCTTGTAGACAGCGTTCGCAATATATGAGATAATCTTTCCATATGAGAATTGACTAGCCTTGTTCTCAATTTCCTTGTTGGTAAATGATGCAAGTTCAGGAAATGATCGTCTGATGAGTTCGAAAGTTAGGGTTTCCTTTTCTTGATTAAGGAGTCTGTTTTTCTTCCTGTAGGCGTCGGAGAGTCTGACTTGCTCAATAAGATTACAGAAGTGCAAATACTCATTGCCGACGTCATCTGTACGCTCTTTGCCCCATCTGACAAACAGGTATTGGGATTTGAGAAAGTGATCAATCATGCTCCTGAACAAAATCCTTGCCGAATAAATGTTACCGTCTCTGGAGACTTCAAGTATTCCTGTGCAAATAAAATCGATTCGAGCCATCAGGCTTAGAAAAGACGAAAAAGTCGACGGGTAAGAACTATAGACAGACTCCTGTAACGATGCGAACACAGGGTCGATTTCTATTTCAATTAAAGCGTGCAACTGTTGAAAGTGATCTATCCCATTCATAGTGATCTGCAATTGGCACTGCCTAGCGGACGGCGCTAAGCTGCGCGCGACGTACTGGTTGAGTTTAGTACTGCAAACATATTTGTGTTGTTGCTTTTCGCTTTGACGGCCAAATCGTCACCACGCTTGCCGCGTCACCTTGAGCGCCTGGTTAGCTGGCAAACCATGTTACTTTTTTGGTTTCGGCGGATCGGGTCGTGGTTTGGGAGGAGGTGGTGGTGTGTACCCTCTTTCACCATCGCCGGGTTTTTTGGGTGGCGGGGGTGGATTGTAGCCTCCAGTTTTCTTATGTCCCATTTTAGCCTCCTATGATGTAAAGTGAACGTTCCAATATGCAAAGAGACACCAGAATGTGACTGCAAATACGAGGGCAATAATGGAAATGTAATTGCAGATAGTAGTAGCCGTTCCCCACGGAGTTGCCTTCGTCTCTTTGTTCACCAAAACCGCAAATGCGATTTCGATTTGCTCCCTGCATGCTTTTTGGCTGAAAAGGAAGGAAAGTAGAATCACTATCAGGCTGAATGCAAAGCAGATCCATGAAGAAGCAAGCAGCCACAAAGTATTCTGGAATGGTCTTGGCGCGACATCTTTCAAGAATGCAATCGTGAACCCAAACGATCCTGAGGCGAGTGTGACCATTGCCTTGTCAAAGGATTGCGAACTTTCACGCAGAGCCTCAATAAGTAGCTTACGTTCATCGAGATACATCTGATGGTCTGATAGATCCTTCGATTCGCCTGCCATTTGATTCATGCCTCCAGGTTTGCCACCTAACGGATTCCGGCTAAGCTGCCGCACTGATAACTGTCAAATTGTACTAAACGAACCAAGTTCGTTCACTTCACTTTCAAATCTGTACTGCACCGTTGCAAGCCTTGCACAATGTACTCACGCTCATTCCGTCAGCTTGAGTTGCTGGTTTAGCTGTCCACCTTAGTCTGAAGATCATAAAATCATTTTCCCCTAATTGGTTTCGGTGTAGAAGATTCTTTTGCGGGGGTTGGATTTATAATCGCGAGAGCTTCGCGAGTGAAAGTGATATCAGAAAGAGAAATTTTATCATTCCCAACGTTAAAGAACACCCTTCCTCCATGCATTCTTCTGCCATCTCCTGTTACTTCCAAGAGTTGAGCAGCAACCCCTATCCGTTCGCGATCTGTATGCTGGAGTGTCATAATAACAAATCTCTCTCTGATTGATCCAGCGATCCGGAAATTCCTTATCCGTTCAGAGGTGGAAGCCATTGTATCATTTAGCACATATGTTGCTGTACCTTCTATATGATGTGCTTTCTGTTTCAATTCAAGCCTTACGTCCTGAGTCGAACTAGGTATCTTTGTGGCGATCCATGTGCCCTCGATAAGAAGTCCAGAATATACCAAGGATTGATACCAAGGCAGCACAACGTTCCTAAAAATTTGGACAAAGAGTAATAAGCAGGCGCTTGTCAGAATACCACTTACGACCCCAATGACAATAGATTCTGTGAAAGCCATTTAACCTCCTTTGGTTTAACAAAAGTGGCCAGCCAGCGGACCGGAGCAAAGCTGCGGCGCTGAAAACTTTCCTTACGTATATCTCGAAATCCGTTATCCATCCACGGCATGTTGGCTATGATAAATTCATTTTCCTTTGCGAAGCGATTACGTGCCCACGCTTCAGCTGACAGCTTGAGCGACTTGTTAGGTGGCGCCTCGCGTAATGGACTTATGAATTGTTGTATGGCCAGTTGTCGAATGAATGCTCACTCCAAACTTCAGTCTCAATCGGATTCTGAAATGAAAGTGCTCTAAGCATGCCAGGAGAAAAGAATTGGGGATCCTTCACTGCTCCGAAGTATTCAGTCGTGGCATGAACGAAGCGCTTGTCAAAAACATCGTAAGTGAAGCCGCCTCCTTCGACGAAACGATAATTCCGGATTTCGTCGATGATGAAGTCTCGCATATCTTCTTTGTCTTCTTGAACGTAACGATTATCGAAGTATTGCACAAAAATGATTCCATGACGACCAGTGACTTCTCCATATTCTTGAACCTGAGTGCAAGCCTCCTTGAATCTGTCGGTGGCCCGCTTGGTTCTGATGATCGGCACTGTAATAGAATCGAGGTCTTTGAAGACATTACTCTTGCATTCGACTGAAATCCAGTTGGATCGGTCGAGCACAAGAAAGTCTGGCGTCTTTGTCTTGCGATGAAAAATAGTCTTTCTCGTATTCTCTTGTACGAATTCGACTTCTCTAGCTCGTCTGGCAAATTTGGCGGCAACTACGATTTCGTAGTAGGTTCTCTCGAACGGGCGCTTCTTTAGTTGTGAGCTTGTACAGAAATTTTTTACACGTTGCAGATTGTCTACATTTGCGATTTCAAGGTCGTACATAGCGTGTGCAAAGAATATGATTCTTGCGAGACAAGACGCGACATTTACTCCACCTAGCGAGTGGGAAGCCTCTACTATGCCGTCAGTAACAGCCCATTTATGGTCCTGAGTGAATGTTACTCCGTTCCTTGTCGCTTCTGGGAATAGTTGGTCGAGGATATCCAGTATGTCGACGCCGAGACTATCAACCAGAACTTGGAGGGCAATGTAGTACTGAACGGCAAAGCCACGAACGTTCTGAGTCCGGTATGTCTGATTTACCCTTCGAGTGATTTCTCGATATATGGCGCTCGTAGTTGGCATGAGCCGTTGTGTAATTCCTTGGGCGCCAGCTAACATTGATTAGAATGATCCGCTTATTATGTGAAACACTCGTGCGCGATCCCTATAACACGCGATCGCCACACTCAATCCTCATGCAACAATCCCTCGGAGTTCAAGTTAGAGCCACGACCCCCGTCGGTTCCCGCTGGGCTGCACTCTTGGATCCATGTAGGTCCAACTGAGCCTTAGATTGACGTAGAATCGGTCTTCTTCGACTTTGAACTCACTCGGTTCCATTTTTGAAATGAACATCCGCTGCCACGCGGTCGTCGGAAAAATGAACTCGAACTTGCCGGGAGCGGTCGTCACCTTCACCGGCATCCGGAAATCCTGGACGTCCGCATTCCATCGGTACATCGCCATCACCGAATCCCCTTTGAACGTCAGACTGACATCCAGTTGCGGGACCTTCGTGTTCCTTAGATACTGGTTGAAAAAGTAAGTGTAGTCCTTGCCGGTCTTCTCATTGACGAAACCGATCACATCTTCAGCGGTGATAGTCGTGTAGCGGAACTTGTCCATCAGCCCCTTCAGGATCGAGAACCAGAGAGCGTCATTGTCGATGACACTGCGGAGCGTATTCAGAACGAGCTGCCCCTTGTCGTACATGTCTCCGGCTCCCTGGTGTTGAACATTGTAGATACCTATGATCGGCTCGGTGTTGCGGACGTTCGGTTTCTTACCGTTGATGTACTTCAACGCCTCGCCGTATCCCCATTGGTCCTCTACAAACAGAGCCTCTGCATAGGCGCCAAAGCTCTCATGGATCCACATATCGGCGATGTCCTTGGATGTGACGCCATTTCCCCACCACTCGTGCGCGCTCTCGTGTATGATGATAAAATCGAACTTCAGTCCAACAGCCGACGGGGCGTAACCGCGATAGCCGCCGACCCATCGGTTTCCATAGGCGACAGCACTTTGATGTTCCATTCCATTGTGCGGGCTCTCAATGAGCTTGTACCCGTCCCGGTAGAACGGATATTTTCCGAAATACTTCTCAAACGCCGCCATCATCGGCTTCACCTGCTCAAACGTCTTCTTCGCCCGTTCCAGATTCTGTGGCATCACGTAGTAGTCGAGCGTTAAGGCAGGATCGCGGCCGTATGTATCGCTGAAGTGAGCGTACTTTCCAACGTTGATCGTGACATTGTAATTGTTGATCGGATAGCTGACGAACCAGTCATATCGCGTCCACCCGCCCTGAAGCTCGGTGGTGGCACGAAGCCGGCCGTTCGAAACGTCCATCAGTCCCTTGGGAACTGTAATGCTAATGAGCATGCTGTCCGGCTTGTCGGCCTGGTGATCTTTGTTCGGCCACCACAGGCTCGCGCCTGTCCCCTGGCAGGTCACTACAACCCATGGATTCCCCAACGAATCTTTTGCCCACGTCAGGCCACCATCCCACGGCGGATTCTTCGCAACCTGAGGATTTCCACCGTAGAACACTTTGATATGGTGGAGCGAACCTCTCTCGAGTGATTCAGGGAGATTTACGAACACCGCGTTGAACTCCCTATCGAAGGGAACCGTAGCACCGTCATCGAGCGTGATTCTCTCGATCTCCATATTCTTGAAGAGATCGATCTGCATCTTCGTGAATGGTGCCATCACTCTGAAGTAGATGGCGTTTGATCCGCGAACAGATTGCGTAGCCGGGTCCACTTTGACGTCGAGATGATAGTATGTGAGGTCGTAGCACGTTCGCTCAGGCGAAAGCGCGCCGCGCAGAGTGTCGGCTCGGGTGAAGACAGGAGGCTTGGGTTGGGCGAACGCCCCTGAAACCAGTAGTGTTAGTTCAAGGGCTATGATGGAAAGCATCTTTTGCATCGTATCTCCTTTCGATTCATGCACTTTCATGACAGTATGATCGGCACCATGCTCCAACAGTCCCCTCTGTGCGATGGAATGCGTGCTGGGGAGAGGGGATGGAAGGGGGGTGTGTTTTTTCTTTCACTTCGCCCGTCAAGAGCACACACCCCTCCGCCACAAAGATTGGCGGACAGGTCACTCCGCTCTCTCGCCACGCTTGCCCTCACTCGAGAGTGGACGTTTGAAGCGGCTGACTTCGCATTTCATCTCGATAAGTCCACCGACCAATCCTCATGTCAAAACCGGTCGGACTTTTTGCATCGTTGGTCCTTCCAAGTGTATGACGTCATATAACAATAGTAGCATTGAAATTCAACCTGGAACCGGTCGCAAAGTGCGACCGGATATTGACCAGAACCCATGTCAAAAACGGCTGTCACTCCCGAATGTCTTTGTCGGGAGTCCAGAACGCGCTGTCTGGATTCCCCGCCAGACCCGCCCGACCAAGTCGTTCGGGCGGGCCGCCGGCGGGCTGGCCGCTTAAGACGTGCGGGAATGACATTGATGGCAGGGACAGCATTTTTGAAAACATTTCTATACTCGAAGCTGTCACCGCAATTCTTGAGAATTTGCCCAAAGCAAGAATTGAGGGCGAACTTAAGTTCGCCTTACCGAGATATTTTTACCAGCACCACACCATGGCGCGGAACCGAGGCCTTGAACTCGTCGCTGAATTGGCCAAGGTCCTTTTGCCGCCACAAATCGCGCACCACTTGTTTACCTTTGATCCCCAGATCGCTCCACTTAACTTCTATTTCTGAATTCCAGACTCCGCGGTTGAACAATCCGACAGCCTTGGAGCCATCTTCCATATCTTTCGCCCAAATTTCAAGGTCGCCATCTTTGGAAACGCGGGCGGCCTGCTTGCCGAGAGGATCCTGACTGACCTCCAGAACTTCGTCGTTCGTCAGCAAGTTCTGTGTGAACTCATCCAACTGCGTCATGTCGCAGCCGATGAGCAGCGGGGAGCAGAGCAGACTCCAGAGACTGATGTGCGTGTACTGCTCGTTGGGGGTCAGCCTTGTCGGGTGAAGCTGCGGGCCCCACCCCACCTTGCCAACCACAAGCATATCGGGATCGTTCCAGTTGCCCGGCTTCGCATACAGTTCGTGACCGGCCTGAGAAAATCCGATTTCCGACATGCTTTGCCA
>QYQB01000337.1 GCA_007280275.1 bacterium
CACCGGATCCCCGTGTATTACGCGCCCGATGGTTCATCCACAGCAGCGCGCAATGAGGAGGAGGCACGGAAAAAACTGGGCCTCGACTCAAGCGCGAAGCTGAGACAGGATGAAGATGTCCTCGATACCTGGTTCTCGTCCTGGCTCTGGCCGTTCTCCATTCTGGGCTGGCCGCACGACCACAAAGATTTGCGTTACTTCAATCCGACAGACACGCTCGTTACCGGCCCGGACATCATTTTTTTCTGGGTCGCACGCATGATCATGGCAAACATGGAATTCATGCGGGGTGAACCCGGCCATGACGGACATCCCCGCACGACGGACGAAGACCTTATTCCATTCAGGGATGTCTACTTCACGAGTATCATCCGTGATGCCGAGGGGCGGAAGATGAGCAAGTCTCTCGGTAACTCGCCCGACCCTCTTGATGTCATTGATCAATACGGCGCAGATGCGCTTCGCTTTACGATTGCGTTCCTCTCGCCGCTGGGCCAGGATGTCCTCTTTTCAAACGAGAAATGTGAGATAGGCAGGAACTTCGCCAACAAAATCTGGAACGCCGGCCGCTTCCTACTGATGAATAAGGCAGAATTGTTCGGCTCCGCCGACGTCGATATTTCGTCCCTGCCGGAGGATCACCTTGATCTCGCCGACCGATGGATCCTTTCACGGCTACACCATGCCATCGGACATTTCAACTCCACACTCGCCGAATTCCACCTGAACGAGTCGAGCAAAGTCCTCTACGACTTCATCTGGCATGATTTCTGCGACTGGTACGTGGAGCTTGTCAAGACTCGACTCTACGGAGACGAGCCGGCTGAAACAAAGAAAGTCGTTCTTACGCGCGCTCTCTGGATCTTTGACCAGGCCCTCCGCCTTTTGCACCCGGTCATGCCGTTTTTAACTGAAGAGCTGTGGCAGCATCTCACAGACCGGAACGGCCAGTCGGTGATGAGGACCGCCTTCCCGACTGTCGATGGACGCTGGATTGACCAAAAGACAGAAGATGAGATGTCGTTCGTGCAGAACGTCATCAACGCTTTGCGTAACATTCGAGGGGAGAACAACATCGCTCCGTCGAAAGAGATTGCGGTCCAGGTTCGCCTGGCCGAAGGAACGAGCGAGAAGATATTTCAGACGTATGACAAATACCTGAGCAAACTCGCCCGCGTCTCGGGTATCGAGGTGTTAACATCATCAGCGAAGCCGAAACTTGCCTCGAGCGCCGTGGTGGACGGCTCGGAGATTTTCGTTCCCCTGGAAGGCTTGATTGATGTTGAGGCGGAGCGCAGCCGGCTTGAAAAAGAAATCGCCCGACTCCAGCAGGCCGTGGAAGCCACGGAACGAAAGCTGGCAAACGCCTCATTCGTGGACCGGGCACCGAAGGAGGTCGTGGAACGCGAGCGCGAGAAGCTGTCCTCCTTCAAGACAACGATTGACAAGTTGAAGGCAAATCTGAGCCAGCACTCGTAGGGTTGCGGTTCGCAGAAACGGAGCGACGACGACGCCCCTCCACACTTCCTCAAAGGCAACGTTATGGTCCTTCAGTCCTTTCTCTATCTGGGTGAACTTCGCTGCAAAGCCACACATGGTCCAAGCGGAGTGGAGCTCGTTACTGATGCCCCGACCGACAATCAAGGTCGAGGAGAAAGCTTCTCACCCACCGATCTCGTCGTCACGGCCCTGACCACGTGTGAAGTAACCACGATGGGAATCGTAGCCAGTCGCGACAACGTCACATTGGACGGGACGAAGGTCTTCGCCGAGAAACACATGAGTACCGACGCTCCCAGACGGATCGCACGCATCGTGGTCAGAATGGATTTTCCCACCGGTATCCCGAAGCGCTATCGGGAGAAGCTCGAACTCATCGCACGAACGTGTCCGGTGGCGCGGAGTCTCCATCCCGATGTAACACTCGATCTTGCATTCTCGTATCCTGATTGACACCACCTTCTCTCTCACGAGAGAAGTCTTGGATTCACGTTCGGTGAGAACAGGAGTTCACGATGAAACGGGTTCTCTCTCTTCTTATCTTCATCTCCATCTCTTCGGCTCTCTCGTCCTGCTCTTCTTACGTCTACAAGGAGGCCTATCCCACTCTGACTGATGGCCGGTACGACTCGGAATTCCCCTATCGGGGATGCTCAAAACAACTCGAGGAAATATCCGAGACGGTCAAGCGCGTCACCATCATGGTCCATTATAAGAGCTATTCATTCTTACGTGAGGATTCAGTTCGGTTGTCGGATGCTACCAGGGACTTCCTTGACCGCAGAGAGGCCGAGGCCTCTTACCAGCACCATTCGACTGCCGGAACGGGGACCATGATTTACAACGAGAACGGGAAAATCGCATTGCTGACCTGCGCACATGTTGTCGATTTCTCCGACACCGTCATAACGCGGTTTGTAGGCTCAGACTATCGGCTCACCCCGTTCATACGGAACATCGCTGTCAAGACCAACCAGCTGATATTCTTGAACGAAATTGGCGGAGGGGTTGCTCTCGATGTTGTCGCCCTCGATCGTGCCGCAGACCTGGCGATCCTCGGACAAAAACTCGAACCGCCTCAGAGTGTGCTTCTTCGGGTTTTCCGGTATCCCCTCGGAAAATCGAAAGATCTGGAGTGGGGCTCCTTTGTGTACCTTTTTGGATATCCGGCGGGATATCGGATGGTGACCAAAGGGATCGTCAGCCTATCAACGAGGTCGCCACAGGGATCGTTCGTCGTCGATGCGGTCGTTTCCCCCGGATCGAGCGGCTCTATTGCTCTGGCTATCCGGGACGGCGTACCGAATTTCGAGCTCGTGGGAATCATCAAGATGATTCCCGCACAAACATCATACGTTCTTACCCCCTGGAAGGATGGGGACGTCGAGTATGACCCTCTCGAGCCCTATCACGGAGAAGTCTTTGTGCAGCGGAAAGCCGAAATCCAGCAAGGTATCGCCGTCGCGATACCGACTGAGGCGATCGTCTCATTCATCGAGAGGAATCGGGCTCGCCTTCTGGAAAAAGGATACGACCTGAGCACCTGGATCAGACCACCGACAAAAGAAGAAAAGGCGAAGTAGATCAATCATGTACGCTTGGACCAAATATCTGTATGGCTACGCTTTCAGCAAACCGTTTGAGCATTGTACCGGCAACGAGCAACGATCTGTCGCTGATCCTCGCATTGATCAAGGAACTGGCAGAGTACGAACGGCTCGCGCACGAAGTCGTCGCGACCGAAGAAGTGCTCTCTGAAACCCTGTTCGGCGAACGACCGTACGCTGAAGTTGTGCTCGCCTACTACGATGATGAACCAGTCGGATACGCCTTGTATTTCCACTCCTATTCGACATTCTTAGGTCGACCGGGACTTTATCTCGAGGATCTGTTCGTACGATCTGCAGTCCGGGGGAAGGGAATCGGGAAGGCTCTTCTGGCATTCGTGGCCCATATCGCGAGCGAGCGAAAATGCGGCCGGCTCGAGTGGTCGGTACTGAACTGGAACGAACCGGCGATTGGCTTCTACAAATCTCTCGGCGCCAAGCCCATGGATACATGGACAGTCTATCGCATGACAGACGAACCGCTCGCTGAGCTGGCGTCACAGTCTAACCACCGTTCGTAATCGATTGTTGCTGCAAACCGTGCATGCCGCGAAACGCTATATTGCCCACCTGGATCTTGATTGCTTCTATGTTTCTGTCGAAAGGATCAAGGATCCTTCTCTCGTCGGAAGACCGGTCGTCGTTGGCGGCACGCCGACGGGTCGTGGTGTTGTTGCCTCAGCGTCCTACGAAGCCCGCGCATTCGGCGTTCGCTCGGCTATGCCCGCAGCTGCGGCACTGCGACTCTGCCCACAACTCACGATTGTCCGTGGCCGGTTTGGCGACTATTCTGAGTACTCCAACAGGCTCTACGAGCGGATCCTTGAGCTCGCACCGATAGTCGAACGTGCTTCAATCGATGAAATGTACTTCGATCTGACCGGCTGTGAGACGCTCTATCACAATGACCTTCCCGGGTTCATCAAGATTCTTCAGCAAATCGTCTGGAAGGAATTTCATCTGCCATGCACCATTTCACTTGCATCGAACAAGCCCGTCGCAAAAATCGCTGCCCAGACGGTGAAGCCTGCCGGCGTCATCTACGTTCCGCACGGAACTGAACGATTGTTCCTCGCACCACTTTCGATCGATGTCATTCCGGGAGTGGGAAAGAAAACAAGCGAAATTCTTCGGAAGAAGGGTTTTGACATCGTCGCAGACCTTCAATCCATATCAAAAGAGAAGCTCCAGCGCATCCTTGGCAATCATGGACTTTGGATCCATGACGTTGCCAACGGACTCGGGCCGGAAGAGCTCTCGACAGAGCACGAACGGAAGAGCATTGGCAACGAAGAAACGTTTGCTCACGACATTGCGGATCGCGAGGAGCTTCATACGATCCTCTTTTCACTGAGCGAGGAGGTCTGCACATCCCTTCGCTACCGCCACCTGAAAGCACGTACGTTTACGCTGAAGCTGCGCTATGCAGACTTCGAAACGATTGCCCGCGCCACTACGATCGAGCCGACAGATGACGACGGCATTGTCTTCAAGACGATGCGCGATTTGCTCGAGGCGTCGTACACCCGCCGAATAGCAGTGAGACTCCTGGGCGTCCGGGCTTCCCACCTGATCGACGAACACCAGCTTGAGCTCTCCCTTTTCCCCGAAGACCGGAAACGTTCGAACATGCTCGATGCCGTCGACAAGATCCGGAAGAAATTCGGCGATGACGTGATTCATGTCGGCGGGCATTGACCCGCCAAAAGAGCCCTCCTCTGACGTTCCCCCGGAGAAGGGGAACGGAATCCCGATTTTGTGAGTTCTAGAGAGTATCAATTCAATCACTCCCCCAATCACTCACGTCGTAAGGAGCACCCTATGTCCAAGAATCCACTGCGTCACATTTCATTCCTCCCATTGCTGGCCGGGATCGCCATCGTGCTTTCCCTGCAGAGCGGATTAGCGTTAGCGAACGATGGCACAAAATCCGGGTTCATTACGGATATGCTCGGGCAGTTGGATCGGGTGAAGGGTCAAATTGTCTCGCTCGAAGGCGCGGTACCGCAGGACAAGTTCACCAACCGTCCGGCTGAAGGCGTCCGCTCCATCAGCGAAGTGTATCTTCACATTGCCGGAAGTAACTACTTCCTGATGAGCTTCACGGGAGCGAAGCCGCCCGCCAATTCGAAAATAGACGAGAAAGGAACGACCGATAAAGCGAAGATCGCCGATGCGCTCAAGGCGTCCTTTGACTGGACAAAAGATGCGGTGTCGAAGCTGAGCGACGCAGACCTTGACAAAGAGGTTCCGTTTTTCGGCCAGAAGACATCGGTCAGGAATGTGCTGTTTGTGCTTCTGAGTCACATGCATGAACATCTGGGACAATCAATCGCATATGCGCGCACAAACGGCGTTGTCCCTCCGTGGTCGGAGGAACAACAGGCCCAACTTAAGGACGCAATGAAGAAGAAGTAACCCGCGTACTCTGGAATGGAGTCTGCGGATCCGATACGAGAGGAGCCGCAGGCTTTCCTTCCGCCTGCTAAAGACGGCGGAGGATGTTGGCGGGAAGCATAATGATCGCTTCAATGAAACCGAGAGCCCCTTTGACAGCCACGCCGGCCAGACGGAATGGGATCAGGAAGAGCCACAAAAGGGGATACAGGATCAAGGCAACAAGCGCCAGCGGCCAGCAAAGAACAAGAAGTATGAGCCAAAGCAGGAATTTTATCATGGGATCCCTCCCGTTTGAGTTACGAATCAACCCGTCCCAGGTTGCATCCCGATTGAGCCGCCTTCTTGCATTCTTCGCTCGTTGACCGTCTTCCCTTTTTTACCTACTATGAGGCAACCAACGTCCTCGTTCCACATCAGCAAAGTGCTCTGATGGCGCGCGTCAAGCTGGACCTCCCCGAAAATCCTGTCTTTGCAGCCACAGTTCCCATCCGGATCACCGATCTCAACTATGTCGGCCATGTCGGCAACGACTCTCTCCTCTCCATCCTTCACGAAGCCCGGGTCCAATTCCTGAACCATTTCGGTTTCACAGAGCGCAATGTGGGCGGGAAAGGCATCATCATGTCGGACGCCGTTCTCGTCTATAAGGCTGAGATCTTCTATGGCACCGCTCTGACTATTGAAATCGGGATTACGGAGATTCACTTACACGGAGCGGACATCACGTACAAAGTGATGAACGGGGAACAAGAAGTGGCCCGCGCAAAAACCGGGATCGTTTTCTTCGACTACGAGAAGAAGAAGATCGCCCAGACTCCTCCGGAATTCATAACTCTGTTTGCCTCCAATACGTAGTTTGAGCGAAGCGATGACCTTGTCAACAAGAGACCCACTCACGACTCAGATGAACGCTGCTGCGGAATCGTACGTGAAGCTGGTCCTTTCCGTTGGTGAACACGATCCGGACTACGTCGACGCTTACTTCGGACCTCCAGCCTGGCGGGAGGAAGTGAAATCAACGGAAGCTTCCCTGGACTCGATCCGCTCTTCCGCCGAACAGCTGCTGCGCGACCTTGAGAACATCCAGACCGCACGAGAAGAAGAAATCGTTCAGCTTCGCCATCGATACCTCACGCGGCAACTTCGCTCGCTTCTTGCCCGCCTGGAGATGCTCGGGGGAAACATGTATTCATTCGACGAGGAAGCCCGGGCATTGTACGACGCCATGCCGCCTCACCACCCTGAGAGTTTCTTTCGCGAGGTGCTCTCGCGTCTCGACGGAATGATCCCGGGGATGGGGACGGTCGCTCAGCGGTACGACCGGTACCGCCAGGATTTTGTGATCCCCGTGAACAGATTGGATGATGTCTTCCAGACAGCGATTCGGGAATGCCGCGAGCGAACGCGGCGCACGATCGATCTTCCGCAGACCGAACGCTTCGCACTTGAGTACGTGAACAATAAGCCGTGGAGCGGATACAACTGGTACAAAGGGGCAAGCTACAGCCTGATTCAGATCAACACCGATCTCCCCATTTATGTTGATCGCGCTGTCGACCTCGCCGCGCACGAGGGGTATCCCGGGCATCACGTGTACAACAGTTTGCTCGAAATGCACCTCGCACGCAAGCGTGGTTGGGTGGAGTTCACGGTCTATGCACTCTTCAGCCCCCAGTCACTGATAGCAGAAGGCACGGCGAATTTTGGAATCGAAGTGGCGTTCCCCGGCCATCAAAGAATTGACTTCGAGCGCGACGTCCTCTTCCCTGCCGCGGGCATGCATGGAGCGGAAGCCGAGCAGTACTACTCCGTGCATAGTCTCACCGGCGTGCTGAACTACGCCCACAACGAAGCGGCCAGGGCGTACCTCGACGGAACGATGAATCGCCAGCAGGCTGAGGAATGGCTCGTGACGTATGCCCTGATGTCACCTGAGCGTGCAAAGCAGCGGGTCCGGTTCATCGACACATACCGAAGCTATGTCATCAACTACAACCTTGGTCAAGACCTCGTGCGCGCCTACATCGAGTCGCGAGGCGGAACACCTGACAATCCATCCAGAAGGTGGGACGAGTTCAGGCAGCTGATCTCTTCGCCGCGACTGCCGTCTGGTCTCCGAACGTAACGACTCGCTCAAGTAGAGAAAAAGCTGATGGCCAGATTCAAGCTTTCGATCGAATACGAAGGTACGCGGTACAGCGGGTGGCAGATCCAGAAAAACGCCCGGACGGTTCAGGGTGAACTCGCCTCCGCTCTTGGGTCCGTGCTCGACACAACCGACTTCGAGCTCTACGGTGCCGGCAGGACTGACGCAGGAGTTCATGCATTGCAGCAGATTGCGCACCTCGAGGCAAAGACCATGCTCGCACCCGAGATTCTCCGGCGAAAAATCAATGACGAATTACCGGCTGATATCAATGTCCTCGGGATCAGGAAAGCCGCGCCGCAGTTCCACGCCCGTCACGACGCCGTCTCGAGAAGCTACCTCTACCAGATCAGCAGACGAAGGACAGCCTTCGGGAAGAGGCTGGTATGGTGGATCAAAGATCGGCTTGAGGTCGATCGGATGCGTGCGGCAGCCAACTTGTTTGCCGGCCTGAAGGACTTCCGGTCGTTCACGGCAGACGATCCGGAAGAGAAATCAACGAAGGTACATATCGAGCAGATCGAGATCAGGGAACACGGCGACCTGATTCTGATCCGCTTTGTCGGATCGCATTTCTTGTGGAAAATGGTCCGACAGGTTGTCGGCGTCCTCGCCGAAGTCGGAAGAGGAAAGTTGTCGCTCGACCAGGCCAGCGCGTTTCTCGAACGGCAGTCAGATCAACCGGCGAAGCTCACCGCACCGCCGTCGGGTCTGTTCCTGGAGCGGGTGTACTACGAGGGGGACGAGAAGCTCGAGATCCTTGAACCCGTGATGGCCGTGGCCTCGGAACCGAGACAATGATACGATCCCAGAGAATCCTCATCATGGTGCTTGTCATCGTCACCTGCATTGGCTGCGATCAGGCAACAAAAACGATCGCAAGCCGCACGCTTGCACCCAGGAAGCCGATCGTCTTGATCGATCGCGTCTTTCACCTCGAGTATACCGAAAACAGCGGGGCTATGCTCGGCATCGGTTCAGAGCTCCCGGGCAACGTTCGTTTCTGGCTGCTCAGGGTCTTTGCAGGATGTGCTTTGTTCACCATACTGGCTTTCACTGCACTGGACAAGAGCTTGAATATCACTGATATTCTATCACTTTCGCTTGTCCTCGGAGGCGGCCTGGGAAATCTGACTGATCGCTTGTTCAAAGACGGGATCGTGGTGGATTTTATGATCATCACACTGGGATCTCTCAAGACCGCAATCTTCAATTTCGCTGACCTCTCAATCGTCACGGGCCTGCTGCTGCTGGCGCTATCGCGCATCCCCTGGTTTTCGCGTTCCACGCAGGCGAAAAGCGAAGGTTGAAACTTTACCGGATTTTCTATAGACTTGAACATCTTTCCGGGCGTTTGTCGGTGTTCCCGTTGGCTATGCACCAAACCCTTGGATCACGTGCCTGCCGGCGAACTCGGTTCGACAGACCAGCATGGCGAGAAAGAGTCAGACAACGGGACGCGGTCAAACGTGAGCCGTTAACCAAGACAGGCGCGGCGATCTTCCGCCCCCCCGCCTCATAAGGAAACAGCGAAAGTATCTTCATGGAGGTTGTTCGATGGCGACAAAGAACCAGACACAAGGAACATACCGATTGATCGGGAACCTGCCGAAGATTGGCATTCGGCCGGCGATTGACGGCCGTCGCCGTGGCGTCCGCGAATCGCTGGAAAGCGCTACGCTGGGCATGGCCAGGTCTGTCTCGAAGCTCATCACGGACAACATTCGCCATTCGAACGGAGCACGAGTTGAATGCGTCATTGCCGACACGTGCATCGGCGGCGCGGCAGAGGCCGCTCAGGCGGCCGACAAGTTCTCGCGCGAGAACGTCGGCGTTTCACTCACCGTCACACCTTGCTGGTGCTACGGCGCCGAGACGATGGATATGGATCCCACCATCCCGAAAGCGATATGGGGCTTCAACGGAACGGAGCGTCCGGGAGCAGTCTATCTCGCAGCAACGCTCGCTGCACATAATCAGAAGGGGTTACCGGCCTTCGGGATTTATGGAAGGGACGTTCAGGACGCTGGTGATACGGCGATCCCTCCAGACGTTCGCGAAAAAATCCTTCAGTTTGTTCAGGCCGGACTCGCAGTTGCCACGATGCGTGGCAAATCCTATCTCGCAATGGGGGGTGTCTCAATGGGCATTGCGGGCTCCATCGTCGACCACAGTCTTTTTGAGAGCTATTTTGGGATGCGTGTGGAAACGGTGGATATGAGCGAGTTCACCCGCCGCATCGAGCAGGAGATCTACGATAAGAAAGAGTTTTCGAAGGCGCTGAAGTGGGTCAGGGAAAACTGCAAGGAAGGAACGGACTTCAACCCACCGAGGTTGCAGAAAGACCGCGCGCAGAAAGACAAGGATTGGGAAACGGTTGTCAAGATGACGTTGATCGCCCGCGATTTGATGATTGGAAATTCAAAACTTGGAGACACTGGATTCGGCGAAGAAGCGCTGGGTCATAACGCAATCGCCGGTGGATTCCAGGGACAACGGCAGTGGACAGATCACAGCCCCAACGGAGATTTCCTCGAGGCAATCCTGAACTCCTCGTTCGACTGGAACGGAATCCGGGAACCGATCATCGTTGCTACAGAAAATGATTCACTGAATGGCGTAGGCATGCTTCTCGGGCATCTCCTGACGAACAAGGCACAGGTATTTGCCGATGTGCGCACGTTCTGGAGCCCGGAAGCCGTGAAGAGAGTGACCGGGCACAAGCTGACTGGACCAGCTGCCAAGGGCATTCTCCACTTGATCAATTCCGGCGCAGCTGCCCTCGACGGCTCCGGACACCAGGAGCTTGATGGCAAACCGGTGATGAAAGAATTTTGGGAGATTACAGAACACGAGGCTCAGAAATGTCTGCGTGCCGCGAAGTGGTATCCCGGAATGCGGGAATATTTTCCGGGAGGAGGGTACTCATCAGGGTTTCTGACCCGCGGTGGTATGCCCACAACGATGTTCCGGATCAATCTCGTGAAAGGCCTCGGTCCTTCGCTGCAAATTGCAGAGGGAACCACAGTCAACCTGCCAGAAAAAGTGAATCGGACGCTTCAAGAGCGAACAGACCAGACATGGCCAACCACGTGGTTTGCCCCGACAACGAACGGACGAGGCCCCTACCGTGACGCCTATACGGTCATGAACAACTGGGGAGCGAACCACTGTGTCCTGAGCTATGGTCACGTGGGAAGCCAGTTGATCACACTGGCCTCGATCCTTCGGATCCCTGTCTCGATGCACAATGTACCCGAGGAACGCATCTTTCGCCCGAGTGCATGGACAGCGTTCGGTGCCAACGATCTCGAAGGCGCAGATTATCGGGCGTGTGAGAACTACGGCCCGCTCTTTGGTCATTACTAGCTCGGGACCATTTCAAGACAGATTCGGAAGCGGCAGTAGCGTCGGCCGGCACGAGTTCGCACTTGTAACTCTTCGATTTTCTGATATATTGGAGGTTGTTCCTTGTGCAGGAGCTCTTCGCCGCAACATTGTGGAAAATCTGAGGGAGCGCCGATGTTCAAATCAACAAAGGAATTGGTGACCCACCTTCAACGGGAATAAAATGGTTCAATCTTATCAACCAGACGTTGCTCGATGGGTATGCCTGCCAGCCCTCCTCTGCATTTCCCTCCTTCTCGCCGCGTGTGTCTCATCTGAAGAGGCAGGGACGGGAAAGCGAACTGCGGCCCCCGTGGCAAGCCAGGCGGTTTCGGACTCTGTGCGCGCCAAAGTGGACTCCTTGATGCGCTCCGACTCGCTCCGCGCCAAACGGGCAGGATTTACTTCTCAACACGATACGTTGATGGCTTCTGTCGTGCGAACCTCGAAGCCCGGCACTCGTGCCGTGAAACCGATCGAGCGCCCGGCAGATCCCGCCTACACGGTACAAGTTGGGGCTTTCGCCAGGACGGATCATGCCCTTCGGGTGCAAAAACTCGCCCGGGAACGGTTTGCCGATCTCCCTATCTTCAACTACTTCGAGCCATATGACAAGCTATATCGGGTCCGCGTAGGAAAATTCGATACATGGAAGCAGGCAGATTCCCTCCGGAAGTCGATTGTCAAGCAGTTCCCCGCTGAGTACTCCGATTCTTGGATCAACTATATCTCCAAATGAAATGCCCATAAACATCAATAAACAAAGAAATACGATGCACATAGAAATACAGCAAAACCAAGCCTTTTCTCAGGTATTTCCTTCCAGATCATTGTTCCTTCTTTGTCCTTAGTTATCATTTTTTTGTTGCATATTTGTTGCACGCTTTGTATCTTCCAGATGCCACAATCTGAGGAGATCAACGATGAGTGTAACCTTACGCAAGCGCAAACTTCCTTCCGGCCGTACCCAGCTCTACCTTGACATCTACCGCATGGGCAATCGCAGCACCGAGGCGCTCGGTTTCTTCCTGGAAAAGAATGACCGTTTCCAGAACCGTGAGACGATGAAAATGGCTGAGGAGATCCGGGCCAAGCGCCAGCTTGACTTCCAGGCCGATGCACATGGCC